>JAKAFX010000015.1 GCA_021817735.1 Thermoplasmata archaeon
ACGTAGATACGGCCAGAAGGGTTTTAGCCAAGTGCTTCAACTCCAGAAAGGACAGGGATTCCATGACAAGGAGCGACCTGGTCCGCGAAATAGCATATAAGAATCGGATGCTGCCTGAAACCAGCGTTGATAAATTTCTGCAGGGATGTGTTGAAGCTCACCTCCTCAAACACGAAGGGGATCTTTACGCACCAACCTTCAGCACCTCAGGAGTTATTATTCCGCTAGATTTCTCTGTGGATGAGGAGAGTCTGTTCCAGGAAAGAAGAGATGTACCCCTTGCGGGCAGGATCCTCGAAAAGGTGATCGCTTCTGGCAGGATCACGAAAAAAGCCCTCAATGAGAGAGTCGAAGAAATACAGAGGTATCTTCAGTATGTCCCCTACGAATTCGTGCTTGCCACGGTGGCAATGGAAGAGCAGGTTGATATCTCGGAATTCCTAGAAGAACTTGGGCAAAATGGCAAGAGAGCCTGAAAGCTATTCTATTCTGATTTGAGCCGCTGAGCGATGTTTATGGCCTCTTCTACATTTTCCATTTCCATCGCCATATCTGATGCCAAGTCATACATGAAGGATACTGACGCCTTGAACTCCTTCCTTTCCTTCTTGTTCTTGATAGTGCCGATGATCTGGTCAATTCTGTCCAAGGCTTCCATGGCCATTTTGAATGCCTTTTCGTTCCCATCTTCCTTTATGCAACCAATGAGCCCGTAGAGTGCCTCAAAATAATTCTCCCAGTCATGATCCTTTTCGGAGAGGGCCATTGCTTCCGAGTAAAGAGACATCGCTGCGTTCCTTGACTTCTTGGAGCGAGCGAGGCATTCTGCGTTTGCTGACATAGTCATGGATAGAAGGACACTGTCACCAAACTCCTTGGCAGATTCCATTGCCTCCTGAAGATATGTCTTGCAGGATTCGTGTTTTCCCGCTGATTGCTCAATATAACCCAAGTTAAGGAGATCCATGATAGTAAGAGCATTATCTCCAATTCTCCTGTGTATTGCTAGTGCGTCAGTGCCATATTTGATGGAATTTTCATCGTTCTTTGGATCTAGTGCAGAATATGCCTGAGACAGCTTTGAACATGTATCGGCCTCGAGTTCATCGTTCTTTCCTCTCACTAGCTCAAGGACTTTGAGGTATTCCCGGATAGCATCTATGTACTTTTCCTTGAGCATCAGTTTATCTGCATTGGATATGAGCTGCTCTTCTTCGGACATTATCTCAACACGTTAGACTGGATGCCTATTTATTACTTGTTTAGTGTTTTCCCCGGAGGTTTTTCAATAACTCAGACGCCCGACTGATGGAGATATTTTTCTCCAAAATCATGGTTTTTGATATCTGATCGATTTCCTCCCCTCTAGCACCAGCTGAGATTGCTATGTTCTTGGAATGAAGGCTCATATGTCCCATCTGTATTCCTTCTGCGGATAGGGCCCTAACAGCCGCAAAGTTCTGGGCAAGGCCCACGGATGCTAGCACCTGTGCAAATTCTCTGGAATCTTTTACATTGAGTATTTTCCTAGTCACGACAGCCTTAGGAATCGATTTCGTTGCTCCACCGACAGTCCCAACTGCCAATGGAATGGAGATCTCACCCAGAATGTCTCCGTCCGGGTTAAGTGAAAAACGGGTAAGAGAGCTGTATCTGCCTGTACTTGCTGCAAATGAGTGAGCCCCCGCTTCTACGGCTCTCCAGTCGTTGTATGTTGCCAGAAGGACCGCATCGATGCCATTCATAATGCCTTTGTTATGGGTAGCTGCGCGGTATGGATCAAACCTAGCAAATTCGTAGGCCTTTATAATGCGCCTAGCCACGTCTTCACCGCCGATGAGCCGTGAGGGAAAAACAGCAGAGGAATATGCCATACGCCTGTCTGACAAATTAGAAAGTATCCTTAGAATTACTTCACCACCAGTAATCTCTTCTATGATCGGGGACACATGTTCACACATTGTGTTGACTATGTTGGCTCCCATCGCCTCCCTGACATCAACCAGAAGATGAAGGATAAGTTGCCGATCGAGACCATCAACCCTCCTTACCAGAATTTCCTTTGCACCAGCACCCAACGAGCGTAGCGTTGTGCTTTTCTCGTTGGCTGCTTCCAGAATTTTTTCCCTGTTCTGTTGAAGCGCAACCGTGGCTGCATCCAGGTCTTCAATATCGGTCAACTGTATCTGGCCAATCATCAGTGGCTCGGTAGACCAAGCGGTAAAACCACCTGAAGCTCTTGCAATTTTTGCAGCATTTGAGCAGGCGGCCACAACAGACGCCTCTTCGACTGCCATCGGAATCAGAAAGTCTTTTCCATTGATCAAGAAATTGGTTGCAAGCCCAAGCGGTATCTCTATGGTCGAGAACACATTCTCGATAATGTGCTCAGCGATTTCAACCGGGAGTCCGCCAGTGTTTGACAGCAGTCTCTCCTCTTCCTGGGTTAGTCCTGTCATCGAGGATATCATGGTTATGCGCTCCCCCACTGTCAGGTGCCTGAACCCTTCCACAGGTGACTTCTTCTCCGTCATTGCACACAGCATGCTGAATCACGTTAATTTTTTTCGACCGTATTGGTCCTTCCGGATCATGCCTTAATCAACACAATTATCGCAGGAAAGAAACTTATTTACAAGCCAGTGGTTAACCCCATTATGCTGTTTCAGAAAAGCCTGGTATCGATTGAGGATGTTTCTACAGAGGATATCGAGGAGATTTTCAGAATTTCCGATAACATGGTTAAGGCGCTGGAAGCCCATAAAAATCCACATATTATGGACTCTTATGTAATGGCTACACTGTTCTTCGAACCGAGCACCAGGACCAGACTTTCCTTCGAAAGTGCAATGCTTAGGCTAGGCGGGTCGGTGCTTAGTGTCTCAGATGTTAGTTCTTCATCTGTCGCCAAAGGAGAGACTCTCGCAGATACTGTTAGGATGGCGGAGGCATATTCTGATATCATAGTCATAAGGCATCCTCTGGAAGGAGCTGCCAGGCTTGCAACACAGTTCACAGGAAAACCGATCATAAATGCAGGAGATGGATCAGGTCAGCATCCGACTCAGACACTTCTTGACCTGTTCACAATATGGAAGGAGTTTCATAGTATTGACGGTCTTACTATCTCAATGGTTGGAGACTTGAAATATGGAAGGACTGTTCACTCGCTTATAATGGCGCTGAGCAGGTATGATGTCACAATCAATCTTGTATCACCCCCCAGTCTAAGAGTACCAGAACATTTCCTTGCCAAGATTCCAAGGGGAAAAAAGGTCAAAATAACAGAGAATCTCGATGATGTAATAGAATCGTCAGACGTACTATATGTCACAAGGATTCAGAAGGAAAGATTTGCGGACAAAAATGAGTATCTCGGCTTGATTGGATCCTATTCCGTGGATGAAAGAGTCGTGGAAAAGATGAAGAAAAGTGCCATAATTATGCACCCTCTCCCAAGAGTGGACGAGATAAAGCCAGAGGTAGACTTTACAAGCAATGCAAGATACTTCAAGCAAGCGTCATACGGGGTGCCTGTCAGGATGGCACTTGTGTCCATGATTATGGGGGTGGCGTAATGGCAGAGAAAACCCTGCTTGTTTCAAAGATCAATAATGGCACTGTTATAGATCACATTCCACCTGGTAAGTCATTTAAAGTGCTTTCGATTCTTAATATAGACAGCAGGATTAGCTACACCGTCACTGTCGCGGTACACGTAATGAGCAGGAAGGGTGGCTTCAAGGACATAGTGAAGATTGAGGATAGGTTTCTGCAGAGGGATGAGCTAGACCGAATCTCCATGGTGGCACCAGGAGCTACGATTAGTATCATCAAGAACTATGAGATAGTGGAAAAATTCACGGTCAAGATTCCGGAAGAAATTGTTGGAATCGTAAACTGTCCAAACCAGAATTGCATATCCAATTCAAAGGAGCCGGTAAAGGCAAGATTCATCGTGAGATCCCAGAAACCTATAGTTATACAATGCTTTTACTGCCAGAAGCAGTTGTCAGACTCTGAGATAGTTGCAAATCTATAAAAAAAGAAGGGAGAAATGGCCCTAAATGAGCCTTTCTCTTATTATTCCTGCCATTTCTGACAGTTTTATGCTGAACATTCTAAGGTCCCGAACCACTTTCTCATTTATCCTGTCCAGCAGGTCGAGAGAGTTTTCCGGGGTAAGCTCAATAGGAGACGGCCCAAGTGCGTCGTTGTCATACACCTTCAAGCCGGAGTGATTTTTGACAAGTTCGAGTATACCTCTCTGTGCAACTTGCCTGCGTTCTTTTTCAATCCTTGACGGCTTGATCACCAGGTTCATGTGAGCTATCTTGCGCGAGTTGAGGAGAGCAGAAAATGCTAGGTGCATAGGTTGTGCAAAGCTTCCTCCAAAGCCGCTGACAAGTATAAATACAGATGACCTTGGGATTGTATCCATAAGGAGGCTAGCAGCAAGTTCCGGAGAAGAGTAAAACTGCTCTGCAGGTATTGATATGTGCCTGAGTGACTGGGCTACTTCCTGCACAAGGCCATTTGAGTGCTCCATTATAGCACCATGGCGGCGCCTGTCCTCCAGGTCAACCTTGAAGTAAGACATTTTTGTCTTCGCAACGAGATCCTTCGCCCTTGAAATCATGTTCTTCTCTTTTGTTCTCTCACCGAGCGTAACCGAGTGAAGGTTTGCCATTGAGAGCTCGTTTGGCAATATGTAGCCAAGAACCCTCTTGCCACAATCTCCGAAGGATATGACGGTCACGTCAGACCTTTCCTCGTAGTAGTCCCTCAATATCTCTGCCAGGTTCATTCTTACCTCATATTCCGACACCAGTTCGTCGAATTTTTCCATCACTTTCTTTTCACCTACTTTTCCAGTTCTTTGCGCCCAATGACGAGGCACTTCCAACGGGTCTTACCCTCCGGTCGTAATCCTCGAATAGATCTTCACTAGCTTTCTTTCCCTCGATTTTTCTCTTAATAATGTTGTTAATTATTCCCTCACTGCTCGCTTCGTTCAATACTATACTGATAGCCTCGTTAATGCTATTAAAAAACCCTCGTTCTACAGCCTTGTTAAGGGTGTCAAGAGTCGTGCCGTCCAGGTGCACTTCAGCCCCTTCTGCGAGTGGAGTAAGGATTCCCCTGTTCATGAAATCAAAGACGGCCGTTCTAATGAACTCCGACCTGCTCCCATAATTCTGGTGAACTTCAAGATACTGATCTATCTCCAAAAGATCAGATTCACTTATCCTGACTGTCACCTTTTCCTCTTTTTCCATTGGCATCTTACTTATGATTTACTTTACACTATATAAACATTTGTTTTTTTGTCCGTCACATGTAAGACGCCAATAGGTTAAGTAAGGCAAAATATGATTTTATCTTTTTTATAGATACAGTGAATTTCACTAGGTCTGTTGTAAATAGTATATGTTTACAGGCAAAACATTGTGAGTCACTTTGACTGGCATCGGAATAAAAATAATCAATATAGAATATTAGAATGTACTACTATCTTGGTTCAAATCTGGTTTGAAGTTTTTTGCTTTTCTTAGGAATAGACGATCCTAGAAAGCGGAGAACATGGAACAGCCTGCGTCGGACACAGAAGGCGAGCGATTACACCCAAATGGTCTGCTCTTTGGCAATTTTCACCACAATAATTCGTTGTCAGATAAAGCGGGTCTTACCCAGAAAGCGTTATTACTTCAATTTAAATACCTTATTATGGGTGAGTTTAACTACGAAGATCTCCTGGAAAGGGCGGAAGGTGCTTTTCTTAAGGGAAATAAGACCCAGGAGCGGCTTAGAATACCAGACCCCGATATAATCTATGAGGGGAGAGCTACGATTGTTCGCAATTTTGCGGATATTGTCGATATGATAAATAGGGATCCAAAGCATGTTACAAAATTCCTGATGAAAGAGCTCGGGATCGGTGTCTCCATCGATTCGAGGAGGCTTATCATCAACCGCAAAGTAACCTATGAAAAGGTGAAGGAGAAGATCTCACAGTACATGGAATCCTACGTCAGATGCTATGAATGTCGTGCTCCAGAAACGGAGATCCAGAGAGTGGGTAGAGTTGACGTACTTGTCTGTAAGGCATGTGGAGCACAGCATCCCATAAGGCTGATTAGAGAAACCAAAACTTCTGAGCTGAAAGCGGAAGAAGGAAAGGAGTATACACTTACAGTCACAGAAATAGGAAAGTCCGGCGAAGGGCGCGCGCACCTTGGCAATTACATGGTAGTTGTACCTGGTGGAAAAAAGGGGCAGAGTGTCAAGGTCAGAATTAAAAGGATCTTGGGAACCACGGCGTTCTCTGAGATAGTCACTTCCAAATGAAGTCAAGGCCAATAATCGTGGACACAAACGCGCTGGTATATCTGGTTGAGAAGAAGGCTTTCAATCAGCTAAGGCTGCTTGGCCCTGATATGAGTGAGGCAGTCGTGACACGATCGGTCCTGACAGAGCTTGAGGGGCTAACCAGATCGGTTTCAGGAAAGAACAAATTTGGATTGTCTCTGTCCTTAGCCAAGACCTTGAGAATTCATGAGTCGTCGGGTGAAGGTGATGACGCAATTATCATATCTGCTAAGGAACTTGATTCATGTGTCCTGACAAACGACAAGGCACTTAAGACCAGACTAAGGACAGTCGGAATCCCGGTATACTCAGTTTCAAGAAGTGGGCGTATAGTAAAATCCCGTTAAAAGGCAGGTTGAAGGAACAAATGCTGGCTAGAACAGAATTTGAGGCACTAAAAAAGATGAAGATTCTTTTTGGAAGTGTCAACTATGGGTACATTAGCACGATGAAATTGGCTGAATTGCTTAATACAAGCCAACAATCTGCATCTAGGATACTGATTATGCTTTCCAAAAATGGTTATGTTGCTAGGAAGACTGAGAGCAGGAAACAGAGAGTAGAGATAACTGAAAGGGGCATTGAAACCCTGAAGCAGGAACTTAATGAACTCACTGTCGCCCTGAATCCGCTTGAGGTGATTGATATCGATGGGGAAGTTCAGAGCGGTCTCGGAGAAGGCAGATATTACGTTTCCAGAAAATACTATATTGTTCAGTTCCAAGAAAAGCTTCACTTTTTGCCTTATCTGGGCACATTGAATTTAAAGATAAGGGAAGAAGACGCAGACAAGATAGCTGTCCTTAACAGCAGGAATGGCATAGAAATAAACGGTTTCAGAACCGACGATAGAACATTTGGCGGGGCGAAGGCGTTCAAGTGCAAGGTTAACAATGTAGACTGCGCGGTGCTAATCCCGGAGCGCACTGTTCACAGGGAAGTCCTTGAACTTATATCTGAGCACTTCCTCAGGGAAAAACTCCGCCTAAAAGATGGAGACAAGGTAAAAGTGCAAATCTTTCTCAGACCCTGAGAATCAGAATTCCACGTCGAGTTTCCCCTCTTCGATCTCCCTTCTTACCGTATCCACTGCCCTGTCTAAGTCAGTGATGGAAAGCCCGCATTCCAAGAGTTCCATGTATAATTCGTATTGTTCCTCATCTTCCTTGGGTTTTCCCTTTATAACCTTGATGTACCCGCAGCTTCTTTCACCACCAAAGTTCAGCCTGTATTCAACCTCGATGCTCACGTCCCTCGCTTTCACAAAGACTGATTTGCGGATCAGGTCTGGCATTCCGCGTAGAGTAGCAACGAGCTTATAACACTTGCAGTTGCTCTATTCCCTAAGCCTTTCCTTCGTACTGCCTGGCTCTGGTCACACGAGCAACCAGGTGTCTGTCCAGTGCATCGATTGACCTTATGAAGACAGCCTGAACGCTCTCTGTTGCATCAAGTTCTTTTCCATATTTCTCTAATAGTTTCAGCCCTTCAAACGCAAAGTCGTTGTAGGGATCAGACATGAAAGAAAGGAATTGCTTTGCTTGATCTGGTATCCATTCGTTGGTGAGGACACTGTCGCCATAGAAGAATGTCTTTGCACCCTTTTCCTTGATCTTTGGGCTGTAAAGAAGGTCCAATGGATTCATCGAAGCCATTACCTCAATCCATGGATCAGTTTCTGCTATGGTTCCCCAGAGCTTTACTGAGTGCAGGGTTGGAGGGAGAGGCGAAGAAGTGGCTATTGTATCCTTGTTAACTCCAAGTGTTTCGCACATCTTGAACAGAAGTGACATTTGCGACGGGTTCTCCTTCCCATCATTGAGCAATTCTGGTGTTATAATTCTGGCCTCAAACTTCTGCACATCCTCATAGTTGGTCTTGGCAATTACATATGAAAGGGATTTTATCTTCTGCTTCAGGAAGAAATAGTACTCAACGCCAAACCCAAGGAAAATTGATTTCTTTGGCCTCTGCATGGTCTCCATAAACTGGTGCGGCTTGTCACCATAAAACCTGTTCACGAAGACAGAAGCCATCCAGTCTGAAAGAGAATTACCAGGAAGCTGGAAAAATGCCTTTAGCTTTGACGGGAATTGAGGTGAGTCTGGGTTATCCATTGGTACATAGTCCTTGATAAATCCCGCATGGAAAGGATCGTTCTTTCCATTCAACTGGCTGATATGCTTTGCAAGGCTTTCGTAGTCTCCTTTCTGAAAATTAACACCACAAACAGGACATTTAGTCATAACTCTGCATCAACCCAATTCTGTTTTTGTTATTTAGTTTATTCGGTAGTCTTACCTCCGTGACTTTGATTAAGCCCGGTGAGGAGGAAACAAAATAACTCTGCTCTGAATATTAAGTTTTGTTTCGAATCGTAGCAGCAAATTTAATATATTATTTAGTCAGTTAATTCGAAGGATAGAAGAGGCTGAATGAATCGAGTTCAAAGCCTCTTGAATGAAAGGTTCCATGCATAGTATCTCTTTTCGTCAAAAAAGATTTTTAATCTAAGGATCAATCGTGTGATGTGAGATCTACCACGCTTTCGGCAAACACTGGGAGGTCTCTTCTGTTCTCACAGCGGGTGAATTTCGTTAATGGTCAATAGTCTTACGGATGAGGAGCTTTACAAGCTTGCAAGGAAGGCGAGGCGTCACATAATAGAGATGGTTTATTCTGCAAAAAGCGGCCATCCGGGAGGATCACTGAGTATAATTGACGTACTGATTACGCTCTATTTCAGGGAGCTTAATGTCTCCCCGTCTAAACCTGATGACCCGCGCAGGGATCGTCTGATCCTGAGCAAGGGACACGCATCCCCCGGTCTCTATTCTGCGTTAGCCCTTAGAGGATTCATCCCGGAGGAAAGTCTGGCAGGATTCAGGAAACTCCCCTCAAAACTGGAGGGGCACGTTCACTATGGCATCCCCGGCGTCGAGGCCTCGACTGGCTCCCTTGGCCAGGGACTGGGTATAGGAGTGGGGCTCGCTCTTGCTTCCAGGCTGGACTCGATCAATAACCATGTCTATGTTATCCTTGGCGACGGTGAGATTGAGGAAGGGAGTGTCTGGGAATCTCTCATGGCAGGTTACAAGTTCAAGCTGGGAAATCTCATAGCGATCCTTGACAGGAATGGCGTACAGCTCGATGGCTACACTGAGGACATTATGCCTATGATCGACCTGAGGCGCAAGGTCGAGAGTTTTGGATGGAATGTGATTGAGGTTGACGGCCACAACATTGCTGAAATAACAGCTGCGATAGAGAAGGCAAAATTACAGCGTGATGTTCCCACCTTCATCATTGCGAAGACAGTGAAGGGAAAGGGAGTCAGCTACATGGAAAACAATCCTAAGTACCATGGGGCTCCTCCTGAAAATGAAGAGCTGTACCAGAGGGCACTGTCAGAGATAGGTGATGCGTAGATGGTAGTTGAAAGTCTCCGTGAGGCCTATGGCGAAGAGTTGACAAAGATAGGCGAAAGGGACAGAGATGTGGTCGTACTTGATGCAGATCTTTCAAGCTCCACAAAGACTGCACTCTTCGGAAAGAAATTTCCCGACCGGTTCTTTAACATGGGTGTATCGGAACAGTCTCTCGTTTCCACATCGGCAGGACTTGCGCTTGGTGGAAAGACTGCGTTTGTTTCCACCTTTGCTGTTTTTCTTGCTAGAACCTATGAGCAGATAAGACAGGCCGTCTGCTACAATAACATAAACGTGAAGTTTGTGGTCACGCACGCTGGTATTACCGTGGGTGAAGACGGTGCAACTCACCAGATGGTTGAAGACGTGGGGATAATGTCCGGCCTGCCCAACATGAAGGTGATCGTTCCTGTGGACTCGGTTGAAACCCGCTCCGTCATCAGATTTCTCCATGAAGATCTTAAAACCCCGTCTTACACCAGGCTTACACGGGAGAAGTTCCCGGTGCTGAACGATCCCGGCTACGAGTTCAAGCTAGGCAAATCAGTCATAATGAGGGATGGCTCAGACATGACGATCATTGCTAACGGCGCAATGGTTGCTTTTGCTCTCAAAGCTGCCGATGAACTCAAGGGGAAAGGCATCGACGCACGCGTCATAAACATGTCATCCCTGAAGCCCATAGATCGTGATGCGATCATAAAGGCTGCCAGGGAAACTGGCAGAATTGTAACAGCAGAGGAACACTCGATCTATAACGGGCTTGGCAGCAGGGTAAGTGAGGTAACGGGAGAGGAATACCCGGTACCGGTCAGAAGAATGGGCATGAGGGATACATTCGGCAAATCCGGAAGTTCCTGGGAGCTCTTTGATTACTTCCACCTAGGAGTCCATGATATAGCTAAAATATCCGAGGACACATTCCGAGGAGAGAGATAGTATGAAGATATTCCTCGACACTGCGAACATCGATGAAATAAGAAAAGGCGTAGAGTGGGGTCTGGTTGACGGCGTAACCACAAATCCATCCCTGATGGAAAGGGCAGGCGTGAAAGACTTCGCTGCAGCCGCAAAAGAGATATTGAAGGTGACTCCCGGACCGGTGAGCCTTGAGGTGGTAGCCACTGACTTCGCAGGAATGATGAAGCAGGCAGAGAAGATAGCTGCCCTGGGTCCCAATGCAGTGGTCAAGATTCCAATGACGCTCGATGGCCTGGCCGCCATAAAGAAGCTCAAGGAAAGGGACATCCCTGTCAACTGCACCCTGGTGTTCAGCCCAATCCAAGCTCTCTTTGCCGCAAAGAGTGGAGCAGAGTATGTCTCCCCTTTTGTCGGTCGCCTCGATGACATAGCGGAAGACGGCATGGCCCTCATTGAACAGATAAAGACAGTATTCGTGAACTACGACATCCAGACAAAAATCCTCGTTGCGTCTGTCAGGAACCCTGTCCATGTGGTGAGATCAGCACTCATTGGCGCTGATGTAGTAACGCTTCCCTTCGATGTGCTCAAGAAACTTCCGCAGCATCCCAAGACTGACGAGGGGCTCGCGAAATTCCTCGAGGACTGGAACAAGATATTTCCGGGTGGCAAGTTCCCTCTTTGAGTAAGTTCTGAATTTGGCAACACGCCAAGTTCGATAGGATGGAAATAACAGGATACGAATCTGAGATACCGTGATACTGAATTAGGGTTTAATCTGCGTTCTCACGAAAATAAGATGATAGGCCAGAAACAGAAAAAACGATGCAACCATTACCGTAACAAACCCTGAAAACGGAGACATGGACACCTCCTGGTTTTTGAAACTCTCAAGACCCAGCACCGGCGAAAAGAAGTACACAATTCCACTCATTAAGAGTCCAGCTCTCAAATGGAGTATGATGTAATCCTGAAGCAGAACTGTTATGGAGAGAGGGATCAGGAAAAGAAAGGGGACCGTAAGGAAAAAAGACATGGAAGAAGACGATAACAATGAGCTAAACAGCACGATTGCAGAATAGACTAGGGTTGAGGCAATGACCAGTAACAGCAACGACAAATGCCCAAAGTAAACCAATATAACTGACTCTGCTACCACGAATGGAACGAGGCTGATAAGCAGGGCCGAAATCTTTCCAAGGGAGACGGCGGACCAGCTCCCTAGAAGCGGGACCTCGAAGACTGTAATGGACTGATCCCTAACGAAGTGAAGACCGTTTGAAAGAACGACGAGGGGAACCACGAGAAACTGGACGACATAATAATAGCTATCCGATATGAGGCTGTTGCTGAAAATATATACCTGCACGAGAACGACTAACAACAGCAGGGCTTCCGTGTATGGATACGGGTAAAGCCCTTTACTGTACCATCTTATCGAATTGAGAAGCTTCGTAATACGCCCTCCTAATGCCTGCCTTTCTGTATCCCAGTATTTTCCCCGCTGCCATCATCCTCTCGAGACTCTTGTCTTCAGCCCTGACCAGGAAGATTCTGCCGTACCTGAAAATGACCTCAAGTCCCGGGTCAGAATAACCTGGAAGGTATATTTCAAAGATATTTTCCCTGTATAGTGACTCCATATCTCCCATCCATGTTATCTTCCCCCTGCCAAGAATTACGAAGTAGTCCCCTATTCCTTCCGCTTCCTCGGGCAAATGAGTGGAGAATACGTAATCCACATTGCAATCCACGGCCAGATACTTCATCAGCACTGAAGACCTGAACGCATCCAGCCTGGAAAACGGCTCATCCAGGATCAACGACCTGGACCCGCAGGCTATCGTGTTGAGGATGTTGATAAACTGTTCCTCTCCGCTTGAAAGTTCAGAAACCTTCTTTTCCAGAAACTTAGTCAAGTGTAGGGTCTCGATCACGTTCTTTAGGCCCTCCTTGCAGTCCCTTGTTCTGGACAGGAAATTGACGTAGTCCTTAACTCTGAAGCGGTACGGGTAGTTGGGGCGCTCAAATGAGAAAGACATGCTGGAGACAAAATCATCCCTGCTGGAATATGGATCAATTCCGTTGACAAGCACGCTGCCCGTTGAGGGCCGGAGCAATCCGCACAGAAGGGCAAGAAGAGTTGTTTTCCCTGATCCATTCTGCCCGAGCACTGCAATCCTCCGGGAGCTGATCTCCAAGTTAATCTCGGTGAGGACCGGCACGTTTCCGAAACTGAATGATAAGTCTCTGAGATCCAATCTCACGAAATTACCTCATCTGCCTGAATCTGATTATGGATATGATGAATCCTGTTCCAAGAAGGACTGCATTAAGTGGCAAACTGGCCTCAAAGCCGTAGTATAACCAGCCAAGCCAATCCTGTTGCGGCACTGAGTTACCGCTACCTATCATGATGTTTACCCCGGCATTTGAACCAGCAACAGTAGCATCTGGGCAGATATAGTGAAAAAATAAGGTAAAATTCTGTAGATATATCATGTTTGCCATTACGTACTGCGTGCCAATGCGAACATATTGTAGTATGTTGAATGTGGGCATTTTCACATTATGGTAGTTTGGATATCCGAGAAAAGGCCGGACGGCCAACTGCGAAACATTATTCGATAGTATGCTTGCATCGAAGAGCGGAGTTTTTACCTCTGTGCCATTGGGCACCAACAATGAGAGAAATGGATTGCTATCTACAGTAACAATAGCGACATTATGATAAACGTCCGAGATTTGCGTTGCGGAGAATGGAGAGGCAGGTAGATTATTTATGTTGAAGTCAATTGACGTTCCTGTCAGTTTATACACGTTGGTCCCCATAGAATAATGACTACCTCCCTCAGAAGTTATTACCTCCTTGAAACCATAGCTATATGGTTGTCCAGTACTATTAATGAATACTCCATAAGTACCATAGTAGACAAGAGACGAACCATCGGAGAATGTATTCTGATATGGTTCAGCAAGGTAGCTCCCAAAATAAAAGGTAGCAACTGGGATAAAATTAATGAGCGTTCCCATCAGTATCATGACGACCACTAACAGTGTAGAAAGTCTCAAAGTCCTCCCCCTTCCGGGTCTCTTATTGGTTGCGGATACAGCCATCGCTAACACCGAGAATGTCTCACCGAAGTTTAAAATGTTGTCCGCTCTACTTTATTGAGAGCGGGCGAAAAAAGGGACTAATCGACCTCCACTGGAATGAAGTAGAATACTGTAGAAGTTGATTGTCCCAGAATATAGGCTTGTACACCAACTTCGTTGGAAAGTCCCGTAACCTGAACCACGTTCAACACAATTGTACCACTGGCTGTTGTGATTTGGTATGACGTCTCAGAGTTAAGGGCATTGGTTGCCGGGGAAGAACTGGTTCCCGTGATCGAGGCTGAGCCCCACCAAGGGTGATTCGCCCAGTTGTGGAAGTAAGTATTCTCGTTCAAGACAAATTGCCCATTTCCTGTGTTATCCTCCCAGTTCCATTGAGCGTTTACCTGGCCAATGCACCAACCCCACACATCATTTTCCTGCCATGTTGCAGTATAATAGTTACCGGGAACATAGGCTGAAGGGGTTGCCCTTTGTCCCGTCCCATTGTGTGCTGCTGGCATCATCACCCAGACAAGGGACAGTACTACTACGAGCAAAACAACTCCAGCCGCAAACAATAATCGGTTTTCGGCTCGAATCCGGTCCTTTATGGAGTTTCTGACTACTCTCTCCGCCCGAGGGTTTGCATAGATGTCTTCTTGATGTAACATACAAACTGTTATTATTGGTATATATATAAGAACTATGGTGTCATACACGCTAGTTATTAATTAATTTAGATAATACTGATTACTTTGTGATTCTCCGTTTACTCACACTGTAAGGAATCTGGATCACAATAGACCTAACCACGAGAGCGCCAGATCTACTTATCCGAAAACTATGAAGATAAACGTCGATTGAAGGCTGGCAGCTGGCTTCACTTGAGAGGCATTTTCGAAAATCAAATCGCTTCTTGGTCGCACCATCCATGACATGTAGCTATTCGAGAGGACCTCAGAAGGTCATTTCGCCAGACACCGGTCACTGAGCGTTTTCCTGGAAGGCTAAGAAAGAAACTGGCAGAAATGCAGGCAAAAGAATTCCGTGGAAGACGCTGGAAATGTAAAGGAATTCACACTCTCATGAGAAAACCCAATTCAGTGCATGAGTTACATCTGGAACTCCGGCCCGAAAAGCTCTGCAAGTATGCTTACAGGTTCCTGGCTCAGTATACCCGGATTGTTTCGAGGTTCTTGAGGGACACTGCCTCAATCCCGAACTTTGACCTGATCTGCCTTGCGAATTCGTAAGCTTTTTCCCCATCCCCATGGTTCACCAGGATTCTGTGAGGCCTGGGCTGCATGGTCGCAATGTACGCCAGTAGCTGTCTCTTATCAGAATGCCCGGAGAATCCTTCGGCATTTTCCACGTTCAGGTTGATCTGGTACTTGTTTGACCTTCCTCCGTCCGACAATGTCAGTTCCTTGGCTCCCCTCTGGATCCTTCTTCCCATAGTCCCATCTGCCTGGTACCCAACAAAGACAAGGGAATGTTTCTGTTCTGGAGCCCAGGACTTGAAATACTCCATCACCGGCCCCCCGTTCATCATTCCCGAAGTGGCAAGCACCACATAGCTCTTGGATGAGTCGCAGATCTCGCGTCTCTCGTTCAGGCTCTCGACTCTCTTGAAAATACTGCTAAGGAATGGGTTTTCTCCTTTCACCATTATCTTGTCCCTCAGTTCCCTGTTGAGGTACTCGGGATAGGCAGCATGAATTGCCGTGGCCTCCATGATCATTCCATCGAGGTAAACGGTAGTTTCCGGAATCAGCTTTTCCCGCATTGCCTGCTCGAGAACTAGCATTACTTCCTGGCTCCTTCCAACGGCAAAAACGGGGATCAGGACTGAGCCGTTCCTGGAAAAGGTGCGGTTTATGATATCAACAAGTGTTTTTCCCGCTTCCGCCCTTGTATGCGAGTAGTCATCCCTTCCTGCGTAGGTGGACTCTGTCATGAAAGTCTCCACTCTCGGGAAGCGATTGTTGGCCTGGTTAAAAAGCCAGGATTTCTCAAACTTCACGTCACCGCTGAGAACTATGTTGTAAATGCCTTCTCCAATGTGAAGATGAACCGAGGCGGACCCAAGTATATGCCCCGCATTAAAGAAAGTAAGGCGAGTATCCCGGGTTATATCGGTGGTTTCGTTGTACTTCAGGACAACAGACCTCTTTATCTCCTCCCGAATATGCTTTGATTCGTAAGGTGCCTTATGCCCCTCCATGTGAGCTACCTTGATGTAATCGTTCTGGAGAAGGGCGGAAAGATCCCTGGTAGGTGGCGTCATGTAAATTGGTCCTTCATATCCGTATTTATACAGAATTGGGGCAAGTCCCGAATGATCCAAATGAGCATGTGTCAGGATTACGGCATCGAGGGAGCTGAAAGGCTGGACCTCAGGCAGGTAAAGGTATGGCGCTCCCGCCCATGGGGAGTCGTCGGCCGGAGAATTGAGCATGCCGCAGTCGACAAGTATTCGTGAGTTGTTTGTCGAAACAAGGGTTGCACTCCTTCCAACTTCCCTGTGGCCACCAAGCGCAGTTATCCTGACCCAGGTTTCTCCTGGCATGGGAGGAACATTAAGCTTCAGTCCAAGGTTGTGGAGAAATTCCTTTCTCTCCTTCTTGACTTCCCTAAGTAGCTCCCTTGTTTCCTTTACTGTCCTTGAATAGACTGGGGGTGCCCTAACGACTCGTGGAGACCATTTAGTATTGATCTTGATCTGGTGAATTATCTCAGAATCCCTGCCAGTGATCACGGATGGTTCGTCACATTCGATGACGACCTCCCCTGTGTCTGGCTCAAAATAAACGTCCTGCAATCCTGCTCTTTCTGGTACCAGTGCCCTGATCTTCTTGTCCGACTCTTCCTCTGGTTCCAGAATTGATGGATCCGGGCGAATAACAATCCTTCTTCTTATCTCCTGTGCTATCTGTCGCGCAAGGTCGTCTCGCTTGGAGAAAAGGTTTTCATCCTTGGTGTAGACCACTATATTTGGCCCTTCGTAATCGATCTCAGTAATCTTGTTTTCAGGATATAGCCTGTCGAAAATAGTCCTTGCGTCTGAAAGATAGTCCTTAAAAGACATCGTATATTGCCCCTTTTATATTGGTTAATTTAATGGTTTAAAGTAAAATTGTGAAATTAGATGGTGAGGTTGAGGGACTTTATCCTCTCGCGAACCTCACTCTCAGGGACTTGCACGTAGCCTTTCTTTGAATCAATTACAGCCACGTCTATCATTCCACCTGACGCAGAATCCCTTGCCTTGGCTGCTGATATTGCTCGAATTACCAAGTTAATGCCTTCATCCACAGACATGGTTTTCTCATAATTGGTTTCGAGAACTCCATACACGAAGGGAGAACCTGAACCTGTACTGGCATATACATCCTCGACGCTACCTCCTGCTGCATCCACTGAGAATATGTGTGGCGATGTGTCAACGCCCCCTATCAGTATCTGAACCATGTAAGGATAGAACTTCGACTGGTTCAGTATGTTGGACAGCAGTGTTGCAGCAGCGTCGAGTGGCATTCCCACTTTTCTTTGCAGCCTGAACAGCTTCAGCTCAGCCTGCATATACCTTACCAGGACCTGCGCATCCCCAACCAATCCCGCTATGGTCATCGCGGCAGCATCATCAATCTGGTAGAGTTTCTTTCCATCCTTGTGGGCTATGAAATGTTCCATGGTCACTCTTCGTTCAGTGGCCATTATGACTGTATCTTTCAGGGTGATACCCACTGTTGTTGTTCCGGTTTGCATCTGAGCGTTCATTGAAGATTCACCATTGTAAAAGCTTATGTGCATTCGATTATGGTATTTAACCTCTTTTTAAGCCTCATTGCGTGTTTGTGCAAGTTTCAGCCTGTAGCCTGAATGCATGAGATGGCATTTGTACACATGTCATTGAATAAGCCACTCTGCATAGCCAAAAATACGGGCTCTCAGAATGTTTTAATATACTGCATCAATCTCTCCTCGCATGGTTCTCTACGCAGCAGACATTATGAGGGAAAGCTTCAAGACAGTGTCAGAGGACGCTACAGTTTTTGAGGCAGCAAATATCATGCTCAACATAGGAACAGGATTTCTGATAGTCACGAGAGATGATGAGCCTTCAGGGATTGTAACTGAGTGGGACATGACATCAAAAGTCATTGCCAAAGGAGTGGATCCCAACAAACTAAAGGTATCAGAGATCATGAGCCGCGGTTTCTTCTCTGTGCAAAAAGATACCCCAACGGACAAGCTGGTGAGCATAATGCAAGAAAACCGCATAAGAAGGCTCCCTGTGGTCGAAAATGGAAAAGTCATAGGCGTCATTACCTCAAGAGACATTATTCGCATTTTCCGTGAATATGTGGACAATATTTCTGAGATAGTCTTCAAGTACGGAAACCGTTAGCTGGACCTGCTCCCAAATATATCATTGAAAATCACAAGTATGTCATGGCTGTCACCCAGTGCGTACTCTATGAGCTTGCCCCTGTCTTCAAGCCAGAGTTTCTTGATCGCTTCCCCTTTGTTTAGCCCTGGGAGAAAGACTTTGTCCTTAACCCTGCGTAGATCAAGGTGATCATAACCTTCATGGTTAACCACACTGTCAAGCTTCCTGATAAAATATTCTCCAGTTTTCTCCTTGAGGTCGTCAGCAATCACATACATCATATCCAGGCAATAAGAGGTCGCAAAATAGTATTCAATATTCCTGAGCCTCTCATTGTTTGGCAGTGATCTTAACTTCTTCTGCATTAGTGGAATGTCATAGCCCGAATGATTGTACCCTATTATTATCTCAGGCGCTACTTTCTTGAGAAGAAGATCAAATTCCTTCAGGAGACTGAGTTCGTCTGATTCTGGGTATTGCTTTGAAAGAAATATTCGGTCATTGATGTCCGGAAGTCCATAGCTGGCAGAGATAGCAATGATTCTCTCGTTGTTCAAGAACCCACCGCTGTCCGCGACCAGTGTTTCTAGGTCAAAAGACAAAACCTTGTCTTTCCCGGATGAATCCAGTATTGACTGAACCGTGGCGTGGTAACCGTTTCCCATCCAGTTGAATATAGATTTAGAATATTCATTAATTTCTATTTGCGATCGGTCTGGTGATGTATCAGGATTTCCAAATGTAAAATATTCGAGGACTTAATCCTCGAAATCAATGCTATCAACAAAGTTACATCTTACTACTACTGAAGATTTCTTTATTTCCTTGGGAAGAACCAGCTTCTTCACCTGAAGAATTGAATCCACCTTAGAATCAAAGTCCTCCTGAGAGATATCCCTGAGCCTAAGAGACTCAATATTTCTAAAAGATACTCTCCCGCCAAGGTCGTTGATATCCTTTCCGGTCATTTCCAATTTCTTGAAATTGGACACCACTTGCACATGAGATGATTTGGCACCCTTGATGAACTCTCTGGATATTCCAATAGCCCCCTCGAAAGTACCGATGAATACCTTGTAAGCATCATTGGTAACCTCACCAATCGTCTGTCCTGTCTCCCTTGCAATCTTGCTCATCCTATTGTAGATGTCCTTGCTTACTCCTTTCACAGAGATGGTTGTTTTTTCTTCATTTTCCCTGTCGTTTTTAGTTTCCTTCTCCTCGGACATAAAGATGTATTGATTCATGGTAAATAAGCTTACTGGTAATCCAGTTTACTGATGCCTACTAACCTTCACCTTATTTTAGGTCCAGGGTTTGTTTTAAAGAATTCTTTTACCAAAATCAAATTTGACCAAGTTTGAAAGGATCACTTCTTCGTTAAGAATTGCAAAGGTACTTCAGAGGAGCACCAGTGGCGTTTGATCCTCCAAGTGTAAAGGACATAAGCGGTTGCAGTTCCCTTACTTGGACTTAAGCTCTAGACGATTTCTTAAAATTGATTGATGAGAACGCAGATTGACCGTTTGGTGATTTGCGTGACGCGAAGATATGGCAAAGTAGTTTTGTTAGATCTAGTGTACTCTTGTGGCTTTGAATATTGTACCTTTCTGGAATCTAAATTTGTTACTGTTCAGGTTAATTCAATCAACCCGGCAGATGATTACCTATGCAATTCTAACAAACACATCGTTTTGCGGGCAGAGCATTGCCAGAGTAACACACAAACCCAATGAGTTGACCAGATCAGTGCAACCTAGTGCGAGTACAGCAATAGACAAATGGATAATCTAAAGAACGCGTCGGGGTGGTAGATTAGTTTCAGGAATATCAGGACTAAGTCTAAATAACATCAAGCGCTGAACAACCATGAGATTTGCCAGTAGAGAATACAGCGGAAAAGACGTTAACATAGAAAAGTTAGCTGATAGCATCAAGACCTTCTTTTCAGAAGAAGGCTTCAAGGTTCAGGATGCAGTTCACCCAAAGGGCCATCTAATACAGGTCAAGAAAGGTGGGATATTCAGGACACTTCTAGCAATGGATAGGGCATTCACCATCGTCGTGGAAGGCGATAGCTCGGATGTTAAGGTTAAAATTGGCGTAGGGAAATGGATGCAGGACCTAGGAATAGCGGCCCTTGAGACATTCTTCCTTGCTCCGGTGGTTGCTTTTATAGAAGTCCCGGAATCGCTATGGGCTTTTGAGATCGAACATCAGTTCTGGCATCACATCGAGAACCAGATAGAGCTTGGCCTCCAGTAAGCTACTGGAGCCGGCAACTATTTTCACCGATCCCAATCAGTGGAATACAAGTCTCTATTGAGCAGCCTAGATACCAAGACTGGTAAACGATTTCAGCAGAATGTCTGGTACAGCTCTAGGTACAATGTTCTTGTAATCCCCATCTCTAAAGTTTGCCGACAACCGGTCAATAGTACTGATCTCGTCGCCAGAGAGCTGGACTTCAGCGGCAGTAGAATTGGCTTCTGCCTGTTGCCTTGTCTTTGCACCAGGTATGGGAATAGCTCCCTTTGATATTACCCAAGATAGGCTGACCTGTGCCACTTTACATGAATGCTTCTCGGCGATGGATTGCAAAGCATCAAGAAGAGCTGCAGGGATGTTCTTCCTCTTTCCTGAATAGAATCTCCGAGCAAAATCCTTTGGGGGACCAGATTGCTGGTACTTGCCAGTGAGAATTCCGCGTCCGAGAGGGCTATATGCGATGATCTCGACTCCATTCTTGCCAGCATACTCAAGCAGGTTATTCTCGATTCTCCTATCTGCAATAGAGAATTCCAGCTGATCCGACACTATTTCCTCCTTCTCTGTGCTCTCCATGGCGATCTTGAGTTCTTGAAGAGGAAAATTGCTAACGCCAATATGTCTTACCCAACCTGATCTAACACAATTTTCAAGGCTCCTGATTGCCTTCTTTATTCCGGTATAGTAACTTGGAACCCAATGCAACTGGTAAAGGTCGATTGGACGTCCCATTCGTTCGTAGGACGACTTTGCAGATTTCTCTGCGTTTCCACCGTTGAACCCAGCTACTTTTGATGCTATGTAAACATTTTCATCCTTTAGGGAGGACGCTAGAATCTTTTCAGATACTCCTTTCCCATAGATCTCAGCCGTATCGAAGAAGTTGATTCCATTGCTCGCAGATGTCTGTATGGCAGTTGTTATGTCTTCTACGGAATAGTCATTTCCCCAGGACTGCATTCCTGCTTGCCAGCACCCCATTCCAATGGTCGAAACCTTCATCCCAGTCTTCCCGAACTCCCTGTACTTCGTTCATTACCACCTGCTCAGCGTAAGCATTTCGTACATCTTCCTGTAAAGCGCAGAAACTTCTTTCACCATATCATTGGGGAGAGGAGGAATATCAGGCTCTGCCTTGCCTAAAGTCCTGGCGGAATAGAGTTTCTCATGATAACCAATCTTCCTATAGTACTGCCTGACAAACTCCTTGCTGTACTCCTCCACGACTCCAGTTGACAGTTTCTGGCTGTCCCAAAAACGATCTTCATCAGCGGTTCCGAATGTATCTACTACGACGGGTTGCCTATTTAGGTCAAGGGCAAATTCCTTCTTTCCATCAGCGTGAATAAGCCCAGACTTAGTAGCATTCCTGTCTATAATGGTGTCAATCTTCAGGGAGGCTTCAAAAATATTTTCTAGTTCTGAATTAGTTATCCCTCCTATTTCACAAGCCTCCTCCTTGGAAAGAGGGCGATCAAATTTCTCGAACTTAGTTGTCACTTCAAAGTATGGTTCAGGAAGTTTCTCTCCATGGGCAGGTTTTGCCTTCATTCCCAGATCCACAGGCAAGACTTTACCAGTCTTCAGTCTGTCAAGGAGCGAGCCTGCAGCATAGTACCTAATCACGAACTCAAGTGGAATAACGTATTCCTTCTCACTCTTACTCTTGGCCCGCTCAACAGTCTTAAATTTCCTTACAAGCATTGTGGTGGGATCTTGCATTGAAAGAAAGTGAGTCTTCATCCCTAATTGCTTTTCCACCTGGTTGAACCAATAGGAAGATGTTCTGCAAAGTGATGCTCCCTTATCCGGGACCTCGTTTGGAATAATCATGTCGAATACTGAAATCCTGTTGCTGAACTTGAAAACCAGATGGTCACCGTCTTCGTATACATCCTTGACTTTCCCTGAACGTAAGAACTGCATTGATCCTCTCCCTAACATATGGAACCGCATTATATTTCTATGTGGCACGTTCATGCTCGCGCAGCTGAACCTAAAAATGAAGAGAGGTAATGATGAGCTCAGTGATTGAACATTTCCTAGACAAACTGGACAGCTCCAGGGTGGAGCTGGATAAAGCAAATAAGCGCATCGCAGAAATAATGGACCTTAAACAGAAAGGATACTCAAAGAAAGCCATTGATAGACGAATCCCCGGTCCAGATTCTGTCAAGGATTTCCTGGTTGACGTTGCTACTGCACGCCTCAAGTGCTCAACCAGGTACTCTAAGTGGGAGTTTCTATGGCTTGATTCTTACTCAGCAATGTATGCGACCCCAGAAATCGTTGGAACCTACAGGGCTGGAAGGCTCAGGGGTAGGAAAATCCTGGATATCGGATGCGGTGCTGGGCTTCAGGCAGTTATGTTTTCTGAAGAAAGTGATACTACTGGCATTGAAGTAGACCCCATAAGATACAGACTTGCCAAACTCAACAGGAGGGTCTATGGTGCGATAAACCTGAAATTGATAAGTGGCAGATACCCGGAGATCCTGAAGGGAGTAAGGATTGATGATGGATGGATAATCTTCTCAGACCCATTGAGACCCCATATAAGCTCTGGGGCATCCATGAAGGATTTATCCCCAAGCCCCCTGGATTTGGTAAAAAACTTTTCAGGGAAGACCAGCAATTTCATATTCGATCTTCCCCCACGAATGTCCCCAGGAGCCGTTCCCTTTGAAGGGGAGCTTGAGTACATATCTATCGATGGGAGAGTGACAAGGCTTACCTACTATTCCTCATCTATCTCTAAAAGTAAGCGGCGTGCAGTGCTTTTGCCTCGAAAAATTGTCCTGTTTGGAGACCCGGCTGCAGTACAGATTGAGAAATCGAACCAAATTTCCGAGGCTATTGTGGTTCCGGATCCCTCTGTTGTCAGGGCAGAACTACTTGGAAAAATTCCTGGGATTATGGAATTCAGGTTAGTTCACATGGATGACAGGCGCATGGTACTGACTGGAAAACCCCCTGGGAAGGATTTTCCTGGCGAAGCTTACAACGTTGTTGAAAAAAGCTCGCTAAGTGATATAGTGCCTAAGCTGAAGTCCCTCTCCGCAGGTAAGGTGTTCTTCAGATTTGCAATTCAGACTGAGGAGTACTACAGGCTCAAGAACATGATAGAGCGTGAACTCACAGGCGATGAAGAATACTATATTTTCAAGGATGATGAACAAATGATCATAACAAAAAAGTTAGAGTTACAATAGAAGGAGAATGTTCCAGCGTCGATCAGCCTTTCTTGTGTAGTTCCTATTCACCTTTTTATAGAATATGGAAATGCTGCACCGTCGATGATAGAGCTATTTGCTAAGGCACAGCTCCCAACCAGGTATGGCCTTTTTCAAATATACACCTTTAAGGGCGAAGGAAATCACGATAACGCTGTCCTAGTTAGAGGAGAAGAAAAGAACCTCTCCGGAGCGGAAAACGTTCCTACCAGGATACACTCTGAATGCCTTACCGGCGATGTATTCACGTCAAAGAGGTGCGATTGCAGGCAACAACTTGAACAATCGCTTGAATACATAGGTAAGCAGCCTATGGGCCTGCTCATATACTTGAGACAGGAGGGCAGGGGGATAGGCCTGCTGAACAAGATCAAGGCGTATAGCCTGCAAGAGCAGGGTTACGACACGGTGGAGGCAAATGTGATGCTAGGGCTGCCCATTGATAACCGGGATTATGACTTTGCAAAAGACGTGATCACTTATTTTGGAATAAAGAGCATTGCCCTGATGTCCAACAACCCTTCCAAGTTCAAGTATCTGGAGGAACATGGGATAAAGATCCAGAGTCGAATCCCAATCATAGTTGAGGCCACACCCTATGACAGGGTTTATCTAGACACCAAGAGGGAGAAGCTTGGGCACCAGATCTAGATGAATTTTGCTTCCGCAAGTTCTTCAACATCGATTGTTAACAGCGTATAATCTTTCTTCAGGATCTTCCCGCCTATAATAACATCGCATACGTTGCCTGGATTGGCCGAATACACAATATTCTGAACAATGTTCTCAGGTGAAGACGGCACCATGTTTGGTGCCTTCAGGTCTACAGTAATTATGTCAGCAAGATTGCCCTCCTCGATTGTCCCCCCATTCCTAAACCCCAAAGAACTATAACCATTTATTGTGGCCATGTCCAGCATGCTCTGAGCATCCATCATGGAAGCATCCCACCGCTGCCCCTTGACCTGTAGGGATGAAAACTTCATGCATTCAAACATGTTTAGCGAATTGTTAGACCCGTTGCTGTCTGTTCCAAGTGATACAAGGATTCCTCTTTTCTGCATTTCAGGGACTGGAGCTATGCCTCCTTCCCCCAGTTTTGCATTGCTTATGGCGTTCCATGATACCATGACACCCGATTTGGCCATGGCGTTCAGCTCATTCATGTTAACCCATACGGCATGAGCAATGAGGAGCCTGGGAGAGAGAA
This sequence comes from Thermoplasmata archaeon, assembly GCA_021817735.1. Lineage (GTDB taxonomy): Archaea > Thermoplasmatota > Thermoplasmata > Thermoplasmatales > Thermoplasmataceae > JAKAFX01. The sequence goes on from JAKAFX010000015.1 coordinate 24,922, forward strand.
ACCCAAGCGAGGCAAGTAGTTCAACCGGGCGTTTTCCTCTGTCCCTAAGACAGTCATAAACCTCCTTTCTCGTCTCAGAAACGTGCATATGGATCAGTGTTGAGTACCTCTCTGCAACCTCAGATACCTCTGGAAAGAGCTCATCGGAAGCGACATATACCCCCTGCACCCCTATTCCCCTATGAACAAGGTCTGTTCTCTTTCCTCCACTAATAAATCTTTCAGCGTTCTTTACTGGGTTTCCTTTCTGTGTAGTCAGCCTCTCATCAAGCGTGTTCCAGAAGAGAGCGGCCCTAATCCCTGCCTTGGCAGCGGCCTTCTCGACCTCGTCTTCACCATAATAGAGATCTGAAAAAAGAGTTATGCCTGAAGAGATCATCTCTGCCATTGATAGCAGCGCTGAGTTGAACAGACCCTCCTCCGTGCGTTTGGCGTCAAGCTCGAATGTTCTCTCCAGGAAGCCGTGAAGGTTGATGTCATCAAGTTTTCCCTTGAGATGGGACATAGCGGCATGGCAGTGTGTATTGGCAAACCCAGGCATCACTGCCTTTCCAGTTGCATTTATCTCTATGTCTCCCCTGAGCTGTTCCTGTGAGATCCTGCTAATGATTCCGTTCTCCACAAGTACGTTGGCTTTGAGGACCTGCCTTCCCCTGTTCTGCTTGACGACTAAGCCGCCATTGATTGCTATTTTCTCTCCGCTCAAGCTGACTCCTCACCCCTTAAGTGTTTCTTTCGA
>JAKAFX010000072.1 GCA_021817735.1 Thermoplasmata archaeon
AAAGAGGAAAGCGAAATTCAGGGGAGAATAGCCCAGGGAACCGGGATGAACTTCTCGCTTTCCCTGAACTGATCCTCGGTCATGAATCCTGACTTTGTATAGGTGCTAAAATATTTCTCCGCACTGTCGGGGAAAACGGTAACGATGCAGGCATCCTTTGTGCTGTTTGCGATCTTCTTTGCCAGCATAAAGTTCGCTCCTGAAGACATGCCCACGAAGAGATCTTCATAGGCGAGTAGTTCTTTCACCCCGATCCTTGCTTCTTCATCCGACACATGATCCCATGCGTCAATGTTTCCCATTCCGTTCTTCAGGATCTCCGGAGTCTCAGACACGGAAAGGTTCTTGAGCCCCTGGATATGGTGATCTTTTGCTGGCTCCCCAGCAATGATCTTTGTTGATGGGCTCTTCTCCTTGAAGTACTTTGCAAGACCGGTTACCGTCCCGCCGGTTCCTATACAGGCCACTATATGAGTGGGGTTTTGCTTCAAAGCGCACACTATCTCTGGTCCGGTGGTGTAATAATGGCCCATTGTGTTCGCTATGTTAGAATACTGGTTCAGGTTAATATAGTCATCAGGAAAGTCCTGGAGTTTCTTTCTCAATACCTTCAGGGCACCGTCTATATTGATCCTGCCGGCTCTGCTCGCCTCGTCCTCAATTTCAATGAGTGTGGCACCGGTTCTACGAATCATCTTCTTGGTTTCCTCACTTGTAGCAGCTGAAACCAGTATCTCCGAACTGAAGCACATGAGCCCGGCGATTCCAGCGACGGCGATCCCGGTGTTGCCAGAACTGGCTTCTATGAGTGTCTTACCTTTCCGCAGCTGCCTAGTCTCAATCGCTGTGCTGATCATGAAGAAAGCGGCCCTGTCCTTGATGGACCTGAACCTGTTGAAGTATTCCAGTTTGGCATAGACTGTGGAGCCGGTTTCAGAGGTATAGACCTTCTTGAGAGGAGTATTTCCAATTCCGTATGTCTGGGCCCTCTTTGCTATGTGCTCATACACTATGCCGTCTACTATCATTGCAGGTGCTCTCTTTTCTAAATTACACCCGTATTCTAATGTATTTGCACTAATGAATGGGAACAGCTACTCCGAAAAAACCGTGTTTCCTTCTCCAATCACAGTAACCGGATGCGCCTCGAGATCAAATGGGTCTTTGTTCCAGAGTACGATGGAAGCGTTATACCCCTTCTTAACACGGCCGATATTTTCCGCCTCGATGATTTCTGCCGTCCTGGATGTCAGGTGAGAAATCGCTTCCTCCTTGCTCATGCCAAACCGCAGGAAGTGCCTCATTGTCAGGAATATGTTTCGCTGCAGTATAACGGGATGATCTGACATCATGCCGAATTTGATGCCGGAGTCCATCACAGTCTTTGCGTTCCTCCAGCTCTCGTGCTTGAGTTCCACCTTATAAGGGAGTGAATCCATAGGACCGTATATAAGAGGGATTCCCTGTGTTGACAGATCCTTGAGCACCTTACCATCACTGATATCCATTCCATGGTTCAGGATGACTCTTATGCCAAAAGCCCTGGCTATGTCCATCAGGACATAGGCATCGTCTACTTTGTGTGTATGGGCCATCAACTTGTACTTCCTGTCAAGAATGTCCAGGAATATTTCATCGCCAGGGTCGATCTCATCAATTGTCTTCTTCCCGTTCTGCAGGATTGCCTTGATCTTCTTTGCCTTGATTAGTCGCTCCCTGAGTATTGCCAAGGATCCCATCCTGGTGTACGGACGGTCTCCTTTCCATTCCACAGTACTCCTCGGGTTGTATCCAAATGCAACCTTGATCCCAATGTCTTTCACATAAGCGTCTTTCACGTTTGTGGAGAAATTCCTGATAAGCTGGCCCATTCCTCCCAAGATATTACCACTTCCAGGAAGAACCGTAGAGTAAAGTATCCCATTTTCAACAGATTCACGGAACGCAGCGTCATCCATGTAAACGCTGTCTATGGCCCTTAGCATTGGCAGGACGGGATCCATATGCTCATTGGATTCCTCTTCTGCAGAAGGTTCCCCTGATCTGACCATTCCAATGTGACTGTGGCCATCTATGAATGCCGGGGTAACCACTCCTTCCCCAATAATATCTGCATCCGGTTTTTCTTTGCCCACGTACTCAATTCTTTCATTAAAACCTACATAAACTTCTCTTTCAATGCTTTCGCCGTCATATAGGACATTCGCCTTCAGAGCTTTCATACATACTCTACTAAAGCGCCTCTAATATTGGTTTCGTACTCTCGTCTGGTTACACGGAGATTTGTTGTCTCCGTGAGCAAGATAATTATTAATAAAGTCTGGGGATACAGTCGGGCTGCCCCGATAGTGTAGCGGTCTATCATACGGGCCTGTCGAGCCCGTGACATGGGTTCAAATCCCGTTCGGGGCGCTCCATACCATGCGGGTTTGCGCGTCCTTCTTTGCGATGGGCCTGATTTTTTTCCTTACTCTATGCCGGTGCTTCATCGTGCCACGGATATGGGCTAATTACATTTTTCCTGGATTGAAATGGGTGGAATATCAACTGGCCCTTGATTCATATGCTCATGATTCATGATCTGTAACCTTTCTAGGCAGCTTCGTAAGATAGATAAGCCCCAGGGTGTCATTTGGGGTATTGTATCCATGCGCAGTTAAAGGGCATGTGTCTCTCGCTTTCCGTCGTCTAATGAGGTCTGGCCATTAGATGTCGTTACATGGATACACCTTGACCTCTGATCGCTGCACTTTAAGTGGGACAACTTCTGAGGTTCCTTGTATTTATGAAATGGTTCAATCCATGGACATGATTTGCCGTAACTGCAGGAAAGAGGCTACCCAGGAAGAGATTGAAGAGAACGATGGAAATTGTCCGTACTGTGATGAGCCTTTTGTCGAATATGTTCCAGAGGCATCGGTTGAGCCACACCACCGAGCGTTTAAGTTTCTGCGGTTGAGGCCAACGCCCTTCCACTGACTTCATTTCATGCCGACCTCATGATTACAGCAATGTATCGCCCAATTTCTATACTCGGCGTCTGTCTGTCGAGGCAATATGCGCTGTAATGAACTCCCAGATATGACTACGGGTTTCTCCTGTACGACCCCATCATAGTGTTTACTTGATACACGAAATTGGGTCGCCAATGGTTGTTGGAGACTGTTTCATGACGATATATTTCTTCCCCATTTCAGATGAATCAATCTCCCTTCCAGGAGATAACTACATAACTTCTGTTACATTTCCTTCTTATGGCCATAGTGAAACTTGAAACCACCATGGGAGACATCAGGCTGGAAATTAGCGAAAGAGAGATGCCCATAACCGCCGGGAATTTCATAAAGCTGGTGAAGAGCTGTTTCTATGATGGCACAACGTTTCACAGGGTTATACCGGACTTCATGATTCAGGGTGGAGATCCAAAGGGAGATGGGACCGGAGGGCCAGGATATGTCATCAAGGACGAGTTCACAAAGGCGAACAGGAACAACAGAGGGACAATTTCCATGGCAAACGCTGGCCCGAACACTGGAGGGAGCCAGTTCTTCATCAATACTGTCAATAACAACTACTTGGACACAAAACACCCTGTGTTTGGAAAGGTAATATCAGGAATGGAAATTGTAGATTCTATCAGCAAAGTACCCAGGGACAGGAATGACAGGCCAAAAACTCCAGTTAAGATAAAGAAAGCTTCTGTAGAATAATATGCCTGACAGTCGGTAACCAAATGGATTGGGCGGGTTCAGACCAGTTCGTCCAATCCATGCTCCCATTTTTTTCTTGCCTCGTCGATCCCGATGTCCGCAAGGAGAAGTGAAAGATCGTTGATCACTATGCGTTTTCCTCCAGTCCTGCCAATGACCGTGACCTGAATATCCTTGAAGATTGATCTGAGCCTTTCCAGCATTTCTTCCTTAACTTCGAGGATCACACAGTTGCCAAATTCTGAAAACATTTTGACAGAGCTCCTGGAGGATGAAATATCAGTAAGGTCGATGTCTACGCCAATGGATCTTCCGAGGGACATTTCCAAGACTGACATCACCAAGCCCCCCTGGGTTACGTCATGTGCAGAAAGGAGAAGGTTTTCCCTTGACGCGGAAAGCATCCCGCTTCTGAGCCTCTGGAGTTCGTCCAGATCAACATCGGGATGAGAGGAGCAATCCATGCCAAGGCGGTCAAGGAGCATGCTGCCGCATAGTCCTGGCATTTGCCTCCCTGCCAGCACAACGACACTTCCTTCCTCCATGAAATGGTTTGGAATGGCGTTGTTCACGTCCTCGATTATGCCGGCCAGAAGCATTGTTGGCGTGGGCACTATATTGCTTTTTCCCGAGCGGTTGTAGAAGCTGACATTACCTGCAACCACAGGAAGTCCAAGTTTTCGGCAGAAATCCCCAATGGCCCGGACGGATTCCACGAACTGACCCATCACTACGGGATCCTCAGGATCTCCAAAGTTGAGGGAATCTACAAGCGAGTGTGGGTTTCCGCCTGAACAGAGAATGTTCCTGAAACCCTCGGACAGAGAAGACAGTGTTCCCCTGTATGGATCAACCGCGCAGTGTGAGGGCAGGGTGCCTGAAGTAATGCATAGGCCCCTGTTTGAGCCTGGAACTGGTGTGATTATCGCTGAGTCAGAGTGTGTCTCAGTGTTTGGGTTTCCTGTCAGTGGTGCCTTGTAAGTTCTCCCCATGACTGTGTAATCATACTGCCTTATGATCCTCTGCCTGGAGCATCCCTGTGGTGACCCAGCTAGGTCAAGGATCAGATCATCATACCTTTTCATTTCCTTCGGTAGAATGACCTCCCTTGGCGAGTTGGGCTGGATGGTGTAGTGCCTCGCGTACAGTGGACCTGATGTCATGAAGTTGAGATCCAGTTCTAGCACCTTCTTCCCCTTGAATACTATCTTGAGATCTGTTCCCTCTACTACCCTGCCAATAACTGAGTATTCCACGTCCCAGGAATCCATTATTGCCTGCAAAGCAGGCAGATCTTTCTTGTCAACCCCTAGGAGCATCCTTTCCTGGCTCTCACTTATCCATATCTCCCATGGTTCCATCCCCTCCTCCTTGAGCTTTACGCCGGTGAGGTCTATTTCTCCGCCGAGGCCCCCGCCAAGGCAGAATTCTCCAACAGCACTGGAAAGGCCCCCGCCCCCAAGGTCTTTCATTCCTTTTATCAGGCCTCTGTCGTTTGATTCAAGAACAGCGTGAATAAGGGGTTCTTTCACGATAGGGTTCCCAAGCTGCACTGATCTTGCATTCTCCTTGTCTCCTGCCCTTATTGATCTGGAAGCAAATGTAACTCCATGAATTCCGTCTCTACCTGTACGTCCGCCTGCCAGAACAAGCAGCGTTCCTGGCTCAGTCACAAAACTCCTTCTTATATCGCCCTTCTTTGCTATTCCAACACATCCAGCATTCACGAGAGGGTTCGTGTTGTACGACTCATGAAAGTCCACAGATCCTGAAACGTTTGGAATTCCTACCCTGTTTCCGTAGTCCCGAATTCCTCCCACAACGCCACCCATCAGGAACCGCGTGGAGAGGTGATCCTTCGCTTCAAAATCCGGCTTGCCGAAAAAGAGGGAATCCAGCAGCGCAACTGGCTTAGCGCCCATGCAAAGCACGTCCCTGATAACACCTCCGACGCCCGTTGCAGCACCCCCGTAAGGCTCCACTGCACTGGGATGGTTATGGCTTTCCATCTTGATTACGTAGGCATGTTCGCTGTCAAACTCCACTACTCCTGCGTCGTCTTCCATTGCCAGTATGGTATAATCAGTCCTGAGTCCTCCCAGGTACTTCTTCAGGTATATCTTGGATGATTTGTAGCTGCAGTGCTCGCTCCATGCCTGAGCCATGGCCTGCAACTCCACGTCAGTGGGTTCCCTGCCAAGTCCTCTAAAGTATCCCTGGAGCCTTGTCATTTCCTCA
>JAKAFX010000073.1 GCA_021817735.1 Thermoplasmata archaeon
TCCCCTGCGCTGAAAGCCCTTCCCGAGCCGGTAAGGAAAACAGTCCTAATGTTTTCATCCTTGGCGGCCTGCTCCAAGGCCACCCTTATCCCTTTCCAGACCCCCTCATCAAGAGCATTGAGCGCTTTTTCCCTTTCTATGGTGACGAGACAGTGGTTCCCCATCACCAGCAATTCAACATTATCAATCTTTGACCTGGAGATTGGGTGCTCGAGGAATCCCTTCCCGCTGGACTCACCAGTGTCACCGGAGGACAGCATGCTTTCCAGCAATGGATCCGTGATGTATCTTGGGTCTCCCGTAATCTCTGATCTTTTCCTGAGGATCGACACAACAGAGTCTATTCCCAGGCTGTCTGCAATGGAAAGGAGCCCGCTCGTCCACCCGAATGCCCGGATCATTGCATTCTCTCCCTCTTCCAAGCCCAGTCCTCCTGTCCTGATCATTCCGGCAACCAGGTTAACAGCTGTGCAAAGCAATCTCGACGGGTTTGCCTTATACATAATCTCTTTGCCGGAGTGCTGGAAGTAATGTTCTTTTCCTGCATGGCCCTGAGGTTCTTCACCCGGCCATATGGCATTGTCTTGACCAAGGTATTTCCGATATATGCTAAGCATCCTACTGATCCCGTATGGCATTCCAAGCCTTAGCCGTGACATTGTGTCAACAGCCTCCATCGTAATACCTTCTTCCTGCATGGAGACGGATTCCCTGGCAATCTCCAGGGCAAGTGGGACTACAACACCATCGTAACAGCCTTTTCCGAGCGTTATGTGCCCATCCATGATGGTGTCAAAGAGCGCGGCAAGCCTCTTCACATTGGCAGGCATTACTTTCTTCCCTGGTATGAGTTCCGCGATTTTCTCTCCAGATGGTGACTGAAATAACCTGATGCCAATGATCTTTTCAAGTTCCTCTTGATCATACTGCTGGCTGCCAGTTGAAGATGGGTTGAGGCAGGCAGCAATAATTGCCCCAGCGGGAATAACTTCCAGGATCTCCCTCAGGGCAAATGTCTTCTCGGGCATTCCGGCATCAGTGGCGTCAATGATTATCTCGGCTCCCATCAAGGAAAGGGGGTCCCCGGACGCACCGAGCAAATCTGAAATTGCCGCTGGGTCCATTACCTCCGGCTCATATTCTCCAGGGAACATTCTCTTCCTAATTCCCAGCACACAAGCCTCAAGGGCTTCAGCAGAAGGATCATAAATGACTGCAGGAATTCCTGCCGCTATGCTTGCCTCCGCAAGCATGCGACCGGTTTCACCTGCTCCGGAGATTCCCAGTCTAAACCCGGTCATGATGCAGTTAGCTAAACAGTGGCCTAGTAGATATTGTTTTCACTTGAGTTGCGATCGCAACATCCTATTCCCATTCTATGGTTCCTGGAGGCTTGTTGGTAATGTCGTAGGTGACCCTGTTGATCTCCTTGTTCTCGTTTGTTATCCTGGTTGAAATCCTGTCGAGTAGTTCCCAATCAAGCCTCGTGAATGTACCGCTCATTCCGTCGATGGAGTTGAACACCCTGACTGCCACGGTGCCACCGTAAGTTCTCTTGTCTCCATGGACTCCCGTGGTGCTTACAGGAAGCAGGACTGCAAAATACTGCCATGGCCTTTGCTCCGGCAGCAATGCCTTCCTGACCTCTTCCTCGACAATTGCAGTCACGGATCTCAGGAGGTCGGCCTTCTTCCTGGTTATTTCACCTATAATCCTGACCGCTAGGCCAGGGCCTGGATATGGCTGCACGTCTGTGGGAAGGTCAAGGAAGGATGAAATCTCCCTGATGTCATCCTTGTATAGATCCCTGAGAGGCTCCACAAGCTTCAGGTTCATATTCTCAGGCAGCCCGCCGACGTTATGGTGACTTTTTATAGTGTCCCTGACGCTTCCGCCGCTCTCTATCCAGTCCGGTGCTATGGTGCCTTGCAAGAGGTATTCGGCGCCGAAATCGGCCGACTCTCTCTCGAAAACCTCGATAAACTTTGCCCCGATAATTTTCCGTTTCGTTTCTGGATCAGTAACGCCCCTGAGCGCACTGAAGAACTCTTCCGAGGCATCAACGATCCTGTAGTTCAGTTTGTGTTTGTCAAAAATCGCCTTGACCCTCTCCTTTTCGTTGAGGCGCATCAGACCAGTATCAACAAATACTGTTAAGAGCCTCTCACCTGCAACCCTTGATGCAACCACGGCGAGAAGGGTGCTGTCCAGACCCCCTGAGCAAGCCAGTATGCCTTTGCCCTTAAGGTGTCCAGAAATGAAGTCTTCAATCTCTTTAAGCGATCTCTCGGCGGCTTCCATAATCGTCATTTAACGCGGACATAAAAAATTACTCTGGCAAAAGACACGGTCGACAGCAAGAAGGGGGTTGAAAAAAGATTGAAGGACCTTTTCAGGTCTTCATTATGGCGCCGAGGAAAATCAGCAACCCGATGACTGCCCCAATTGCAACAGCTGCAACATAGAAAAACGTGGGCACGATGACAGACTGAATGAGCCCGCCCTGTGGCTTGAAGTAGTCAAGGGATACAAATATCGTGAGTATGCCAATCACTATACCGGCAGCAAACAGGATAACTCCTACGGTTCTGCTCTTGCCGGTTCCGAAATAAGCAGTCATTACTCCAAGCACAACCAGCGTAATTGCAAGTATGGCCAGTATCACCAGAATGAATACTGCCCAGTTCCAAGGGTCCCAGAAATATGTCATATTCAATTCCTCACATCTTTGTAGCGGTTAAAGTTTTTGTGTCTATAACACCTTCGATTGTCCTGATCTGATCTATTACGATTTTTCCGAGCTCAGTAAAATCTTCGGCATCAATCTTCACTATAAGGTCGTACTCTCCGAACAGGGGATGAATCTCAACAACATACTTGATCTTTGAAATCTTGTTATAGACTTCATGCTCCTTGCCGGGAACCGTACTCACCAAAATGAATGCTACAGACACGCCTAATCTTCCTTTGCTTTAAGCCCTAAGAAATTAATAAATCTTTTTAGCGTGGAACCTGCAAGAATTATTGCAATTTACCAGACCTAGGGGTTGGTCATCTCTTAAGGATGCTTCTCTTGGCTTGAGCTGCAGCATTGCTAACATCAATTTCCTGCTGCTCTCCTGTGACCATGTTTCGAAGGGTGACCTTCCTGCTTCCATATTCTCTTTCACCAATTATGACCGCAACCCTTGATCCACTCCTGGAAGCGGCTTTCATCTGGGCTGAAAGCCCCCTCCCGGAAAGATCAACTTCGGCATCAATTCCAGATTTCCTGAACAGGCTTGAAACACTGAATGCATATTCCATGTAATCTTCGGAGGAGGTGCAAATATAAACTCTATCAGAGGTTCTGGCTTCATTCCATATGCCAAGTTTTCGCATCAGCCCTTCAACCACTACGTCTCCCATGCCAAACCCTATGGCGGGTATCGGAGAGCCTGAGAGAAGAGCTGCCATCTCGTTATAACGCCCTCCGCCAAGTATGGACCGTGTCTTTTCTTCTTTTCCAAATGCTTCGAAAACAATTCCAGTATAGTAGGATAGCCCCCTCACAGTGGAAAGGTTGAGAACAACGTCACTCTGGGTTGTCGCCCGCACCAATGAAATGGTCTTTTTCACCCTCTTCAATATTGGTTCAACCCCTGGGACCGAGATTATCCTATTCTCCAAATTGCCGTCTGATGCAGGCGTTGTTATTAGATCAAGGAGGCCAGATGCCTCGTTCTTCCCTATCCCGCATTCCGCCAAGTCTTTCAGGAGAGTTTCCTGGTCAGTTTTCTCCAGCCTGTCAATGACCGCAAGGGCTCCTGGCAGGTTAGATGTTCCCGTCTTTGCTATGAGTAAGTTCATCAATTCCCGGCTATTGATCCTCATCTCATACCGGCCAGAAAGGCCATAGCTGTCAAGTATACTTGCCGCAAGGCTGATATTCTCTGCATCTACTGCATGATTATCCGGTCCGAAGAGGTCAGCGTTGAACTGGTAGAATTCTCTGAGTCTGCCGGACTGGGGCTCCTCGTACCTCCAGAATTTCTGGAAACTGTACCATCTTACCGGCCACGAAAGATCTTTCCTGGAAACCAGCATCCTCACAACAGAAGGGGTGGCTTCGGGAACAAGGGTAACCTCTCTTCCACCCCTGTCCACAAAGGAAAAAGTCTGCCCAACAAGTTCCTCACCAGACTTAAGCCTGTAAAGTTCCATGGATTCGAGGCTCGGGAAATCAATTTTCTCGTAACCATAGGATCTGGAAACACTCTCGGCCGATGAAAATAACTTTTCCCTCCCCCTCATTTCCTCTGGGTAGATATCCCTGAAGCCCCTGAGCCTCTCCATTGACTGCGTCATAACCTCTGCGCTATTTTACCTTTGCAGCAAGGACAGGAAATGTATTTCTTCCACATAATCTATTCACAAGGATCTGTCGGATTGACATAACAACTGGATGAGCATCGCTTCCAATTAAGACAAGAATTCAGTTGGTTATGAGATTCCGGCGTCTTACGCAACAAAAAACGCTGACATATTTGAAGACGCCCATATCAGGAGTCGTAGGGCAGATTTCGACCGGGGGAAATATATCCAGGAATTCCCAGGTAGATGAACGCAACTAGCATTTGGCATATTGCGATAATATACCCATCCAAGAAGGCGTTCATAAAAATTAGAGTAAAATAAGCGGATCGGTAGCGGGACTTTTTGTTGACAATACTGAAAACAGCCTTTTATTTGTAACATTCCGAAACGTGGTAGCCGTTATCTTTAGCCTGTAACTTTAAGATACAAAAGATAATTATGATTAAGTGGAACAGCAAGAACACGTAGAACTGCTAAGGAAATCCGGCTTGAAAGTAACACCCCAGAGGCTAAGCGTGATGAATGTCATAATGGAGGCCGGGGAGCATTTCAAGGCAGAAGAAGTTTACAAGAAGATCAAGAGAACAGAACCTTCCATAACACTTGCAACAGTTTATAACATTTTCAGGTCTCTAAATGATAACGGGATCATCAACTCCTTCGAAGTTGATGGGACCACTTGGTTTGAGAGTAACTTGGATGCGCACGCAAACCTCTTCTGTGAAAAGTGCGGTACCATAGAAGATGTATCTATCCCAGAGAACAGCAGCCTCCTGGAGCAGTTCTCGCTGGACGGAAGAAAGGTTAGGAGCGCAAGCTTTGTGCTGAAGGGTCTCTGCGCCAGATGCAGCAAGAACTCAAAGTGAACTAGCTTCTAATTCCGTTCGTCCTTAAGGTGATGTCTCAGACGGAATGGGCTCACGTTTCTGAGGAAGTTGCTCAGTTCCCCATAGGTGGTGAACCTCATTGCCAGTGCTACCGCGTAGAAAATGAGGATAGCTATGAGCGCTAGAGGAAGCAGTTCTACAACAGGATTAGGCTGGACAAACATTAGGATAACCCACAGAAAGGCTCCTTGAATTATGGCGGGAATCACCATGTATATGGTCCTTGTCCTCAATTTGAGGTGGATCTCCTTTCTTAGGTAGACCCTATATGAAAGGTTCATCAGCAGTGATGCAACCATTGTGCTGACCCCGGCTCCGGTTACTCCAAGTGATAATCCGGTGAACCCGAGGAATGACTGCGGGATGAGAACAAGGTTGAGCGCGATGTTAACGAGCATTGTCAAGGTCGTTATGTATGCAACTGCAAGTGTTTTTCCCCTCGCAACAACTGCGGAGTAGAATGGCTGGGCAGAAATATTAAAAAGCGCCGAAAGTGAAAGAAGAGGCAGGAGGAGAGCATAGCCGGAGTAATAGCCTCCAAACAGGTTCAGGATAAACTTGCCCAGCAGGATTGACACCACGACTACCGGGGCTATGAACAGAGTTATGAAGCGCTCGTGATCCCTTATGGTCTCACCAAGCTTTTGAAGATCTCCAGTCTTTGCCGCCCTTGTGAGCAGAGGAATGAAGAATACAGATATTG
>JAKAFX010000016.1 GCA_021817735.1 Thermoplasmata archaeon
CTGGGGAAACAGGGCGAGTGCATGGGGCGCAACCAATGCTTGGGTATCCTTTGTCATGCAATGCATTGTAAGGCACGCTGTTCTGACGGATGTATTTCCAGATTTCCCCGGTACTCCAGTCTGCCAGCGGGCTAATCTTGAGCAGTCCGTTTCTGGATGCATCCTGGGATACCTTTACGACATTTGCCCTTTCCCTGGATTGTTCGCTTCTCAACCCGGTTATCCATGCTTTCCGGTGAAGGAGTTCCTGGTTAAGGGGTAAGATTTTTCTTACATTGCAGCACTTCATTCGGGACTCTACCGATTCATAGAAGAGGTTGGGACCATTGGCTGAGACCATCTCACTGAGCTGACGCTGGTCAGGATGGAGTGTTTTAAACCCAATTCCATACCTTTCCCGGGCTGACTGCATGAGCGCATAGGTTTCCTCATGAAGCCTTCCTGTGTCCAGGCTCACAATATCTGGGACTTCAAGTCCTTCGTCCCTGCATATTGCAAGCATGTGAAGTATGACCATGTCCTCCGCACCAAAACTGCAAGCAAACACAGCGTCTTTGCCGAACCTTTCCGAGGTCCATCTAAGCAAATCGAGAGCGTCCATCTGTTGGTAAGGAACGAATGTTGTTTCCTCTGATCCCATAATTCAAAATTTCAGATGGAGAGTTAAGCCATTTTATTGGATACACTTCTTCACATACTTCGTAAATTTTTCATATAAATGTAGAACATTAGGAGCAGTATATTCATATAGATATATCCACTGCAATGGTGTGGCTAAATTTCTTCAGGATGTTATCGATGCGTCGAGGCCAAAACCCCATGCAGAGGGAAAGACGATGGTTCTGGACAGGATTTCGGTCGACCTTGGGCCATCCGCCGCATCGCTTTCGCAGTACATCGATGTCCTGAAGATCGGCTGGGGAATCCCTTTCCTGATTGAGTCGGACGTGCTGGAGAATTATGTAAGAAAGTGGAATTCCCTGGGCGTAAGCGTATCAAATGGTGGTACACTGCTGGAATATTGCAGTACGAAGAGGAGGCAGGAAAAGTGCATTCGAGCTCTTGCGGCGAAAGGGTTTGGAACCCTGGAGATAAGCGAAGGTGTCATCGAGATCCCCCGGATCGAAAAAAAAGCCATGTCAGAGCTTGCCAGGTCCCTGGGGATGAGGGTTCACATCGAAGTAGGCAAGAAAGATTCCAGGAACCAGCTCTCGCTCAATGCCACCATTGAAAGGTTAAGGGCTGCAATGGATCTTGAACCTGACATGGCAATAGTCGAGGGGAGGGAATCGGGCAAGGGTGTTGCCATTTACGATGATGCGGGTGGCATCAAGTGGGACTGGGTAGATGCAATCGTGTCCGAGTTCGGGATCAAGAGGATAATGTTTGAGGCACCGCTGGAAGTGCAGCAGACAAGTCTGATCATAAGACTCGGGAAGGAAGTGAATCTTGGGAATGTATCCCTGGGAAGTGTTGCCGCCCTTGAGACCCAGCGCCAGGGACTAAGAGGAGACACGTTCGGGATTCATCCCGCTCCTCCAAACATTAGTGGGGGTCCATCCTCAAGGTTTGTCTATTTCATCATCAGCTCCCATGGGACTATCGATCAGGAGAGAATCATGAAGCTTACCGGCCTGAACAGGAGAACAACCCAGAATTCTCTTTCATCATTGTACAGGCAGGGACTCATAAGAGAAACCAGGGACATGACTGATTTAAGAAAGAAACTTTATTCCCTGAACTCGTGAGCCTGTACCAGGTGATGGGACAATGGACTGCCGGCGTTCCGGGCCGAAATCATCTGTTGCTGAGAAAAACCCCAACCGATATGACTGCAAATCCGACTGCTGTAAGCAGGCTAATGGTCTCTCCCAGTAATACGCTGCTGAAGCCTATGGAAATCGCAGGGATCACGAAAAAATACGGGGAAATCCTTGACACAGAATAATTGCGGAAGAGCATCAGGTAGATAAGGTAAGGAATGTATGTCCCCACTAGCCCAAGATAGAACCCAACCCCAAGAAACTCTGGTGTAAGCCCCGAAAATGGGAAGTTGCCAAACATCAATGCCAGTACCAGGATAACTGGAAGCGAATAGGCATACTGGAGAACGTTAATCGCCCGGACATCAATGTGAGGGGTTTTCTTCTTAAACAGGACAGTACCACCAGCCCAGCTAACTGCGCTTGAGATCAACAGTATGATTCCAAGATACCCATTAACATAGATGTTGGTGGACGCAACCATCACCACGCCAGCAAACCCAATGATCATTCCAACTATTGTCCGCTTCCCTGGGTTTTCGTTTATGAAGACCATTGACAAAAGAACGTTGAACAGGGGGTAGGTATAAACAAGGATTGAACTCAGGTTTGCGCTCACCATGCTTTCTCCCAGAAACCAAAGTCCCATGAAACCGACAATATTCAGCATTGAAACCGATAAGACAAGCAGGTTGTCAGTCCGCCCAACCGGGAACTTCCGGATGTTCAGGAGCAGGAACGGGAGTGAAGAAACGAGCGCAAAGAGCACACGGTAGAATAGAACCACAAGTGGCGGTTCCATTGCAAAAGCAATTTTCAGGAGCGGGTAGTTCAGTGCATATGCGCATGCCATGAAGAGGAAAAGGAGTGATGCTTCCGAATCTTTCAACGCTTCTCCTGTATCCGGATATCTTTTTAATTTATTGTCGGCACTTCATGTTACCTGTGTCCCATCGCAGGCAGTGGCAATAAGGCAACAGCCGGGCGCTACCCTGTCGCAACCATTCTCGGTATCTCATGGAGTGCATTACAGGCAAAATAGGAATAGATAGAACCGATTAAGCAGGGCAAATGAGGCTGAAGCAGTCTTCCCTGGACATCTATTCTTTTGTTTCCGTGTATGGCAATGATATAGCAGGGAGTTTCATAAAGAAAATTCACCAGGTTGGCCCAAAGTCATTCCTGTTCCAGATTTACAGGAGCGACACAAAGAGGAGGAATCTCTTCGTATCGCTTGAAAGAGGGGTAGCTTTCATGGAAGTTGAACCGGGCAAGGAACCCAGCATGCTCGCTCTTACCCTGAGGAAAATGCTATCAGAGAGGAAGATAGAATCCATAAGACAGCACTCATTTGACAGGGTGCTGATTATGAAATTCTATGGCGGTCAGGAACTTATCCTCGAAATGTTCAGGGAAGGAAACCTGATTGTCACGATGGACCAGGAGATTACTTTCGTCCTGAACCCTAGAGAGTGGAAGAACAGGAAGCTAATCAAGGGAGAGAAGTATGTCCCACCATCTTCCATAAACCCTGCTGAACTCTCGTTGGAAGAGGCATCGTCCATCCTGTCCCGCAGTACAGGGACACTGGTCCAGACGCTTGCAACGAGAATGAACACAGGCGGCGATCTGGCTGAAGAGATATGCTACAGAATCGGTATAGGAAAGGATGCAAAGGCCGTGGAGGTTACACCCAGGATAAGGGATATCCTGCAATCTTTCTCGGAGATCACATCGGAAGCAAGGACCGGCAGAGCTTATTACTACGCAGAGGAAGAGATACTGTCCCCCATGCCGATGAAATCACTCGGAAGGGAGCCAGACCGGATATTTGATGACCTGGGAGAAGGGCTTGCCTTTTACTTTGAAGAGTACCCAGAGGCTTCGGTTCAAGAGAAGCCGCTTGTCAGGAGAATAGAGTCCCAGAGAAAAAGCATCGAGGAGTTCCTGAAACACTCTGCAGTTATGAGAGAACTGGGTCAGGAGGTAATTGCTAACCTACCTTATTATAATGGCATACTGAAGGCCCTGAGGGAAGGAATAAAATCCGGTACCATGAAAGTTGGAGATTCGGTTGACGGGATACAGATAAAGACCATAGAGTACGACAAGGGAAAGGTTTACCTGCAGAAAGGTGAAGCTGAACTCCCTCTCACCGTGTCAAAGTCTGCAGGAGAAAACGCAAACGACCTGTTCGCAACTTCAAAGGAATATATCGAGAAAGCTCATGGGGCGGAGATTGCGCTTGCAGAATCTGAGAAGATGATGGATACATCTGGGAAGAAGCCAAGGTCAAGGAGAAGGCAGAAAAACTGGTTCGAGGTATATCACTGGTACATATCTGCAAACGGTCAATTCGTCCTTTCTGGCAGGGACAGGAAGACGAACGAGAATCTGGTGAAGAAGCACCTCGAACACAATGATCTTTATGTGCACGCAGATCTCTACGGTGCACCGAGCACCATAGTCAAGCGGGAGCAATCGGGAGAACCTGACCCGGACTCGGTAAGAAACGCCGGGATATTTGCGGTTTCATTTTCGCGCGCGTGGGCAGCTGGCTTGGCAACGGGATCAGCTTACTGGGTATATCCTGAGCAGGTCAGCAAGACTCCTGAATCAGGGGAATATGTATCAAAGGGTGCCTGGATCATCAGGGGCAAGAGAAACTACGTTTTCAACCTCCCACTTGAGCTTGAGATCGGGTTATATGACTACGGCGGAATCACAATCCCCATGATCTCCCCCGTTGGTGTACCACGGAACATGGAGACAAGGAAAGTTAGGATAGCGCCAGGCGAGACCAGGAGACAGGTAGTAGCGAAGAAAATAGCCGAAATCCTGGACGCAGACGTAGAAGAAATAGAGTCCATACTTCCTCCAGGAAATTCGAGAATCCTGGAGGACTAGTCATTCATTCTACGCTTGAGTTCCGTGATTTCATTCACTTCCACAGGATCGATGCCTCTCTCCAGCGCAAGATAATATGACAGATAGTCGCCAAAATGTATGAGGTAGAAGAGTTTTGCAAGCAGAGACTTACCTCTTGGGCGGATCAGGGTGAAGTCTGTGTCAGTTATCTCAGAGATTGCCTTAATCCTTTCCGACACGAATTTATTGTCTCCGGGATCGAACGCAATGAAGCTGATCTTGTCTCTCTGGAAAGTCCTCTTCAACGCAACTATGTCGTTGTGGGCCATCTCAGGCACATAGCCGCTGTATGCAAGGCACTTGGAATTCTCGTTAAACTGGGTCTTCCATCGGTACGCTACCGACCTGAAAGGCCAATACCCGTAAATGAAGGGTATGCTCCGGCTTTCGTTAAGGGCAGCTGCCATCTTCTTTATTTCAGAGCTGTTGTTGTCCATTCTGGTGAGGAGTTCTGAGGTCTCTTCATAATCAGAATTTCCGAACGACATAAATGTCCTTACCATTGGGATCAGAAGATAACCGAGAGAAGATCTCGGTTGAAGGCCTGAAGGAACTATTAGTGGG
Organism: Thermoplasmata archaeon; assembly: GCA_021817735.1. Classification (GTDB taxonomy): domain Archaea; phylum Thermoplasmatota; class Thermoplasmata; order Thermoplasmatales; family Thermoplasmataceae; genus JAKAFX01. Next base: position 5,256 of record JAKAFX010000016.1, read on the forward strand.
TTGTACTCCTTTCCTCCGAGAATGCCTCCGGAGGTGATGGTGCGTATGTTCGCGCCGTTTCTTCTGCATTCAGCAAGGGCATCTATGGTTTCAACAGTATTTCCGGAGTAGCTTATTCCAATAACCAGGGTGGAACTGTTCACGAAATTGGGGACAGTCCTGTCATTAATGGAAATTACCGGCATGTCACTGTAGATTTCCTGAAAGATATTTCCAACAAGGCCAGATGCACCCATCCCGAACATCAGGATCTGGTCAAACTCGTTGTTATTTGGAAATACATTGAGTTTTTGCTTGAACCTTATCTGATCTGCAAGGCTCTTGAGCTCATCTATCATAAATCAAGAGCACGATCCCGCACATAAAATTTGCACAATGGCTGATGGATCATGCCATCGCCTCATCATGGCACCATTCATCGTGAAACCACTGGGAGAACTCCATGGCCAAGGAGCATGCCGAAATACACTGCGACGTAGTAAAAGTCGAGTTCAAGGCTTATTCCCGACTCCATCAGTATGCCGTGAAGTATGAGCATGTTCCAGTAACTGTCCGGCTTTGCGCGTGAAATGGTATCGCGGTCGATCTTCATCAGGCTGGAAAGATTTGACGTTTTCACAGCGTCTCGTACCATAGAATCATACATTTCTGCATCAGGCGAATATCCATAAGGTCCGGCGGCAGAATGTGTGTGGGCCTGGTCTGCACTAATAATAAGGGATACGCTCCCCTCATATTCTTCAATGGCCCTATAGAGTCTCCTTCCAAATCTTACAAGTGCTTCCCTGTCACTTATCCTTGGCTGTCCCATCATGGACACTTTCTTTCTATGGAAGAACTGAAGCGGAATCGCAGTTCCAAAGTCCATTGGGAAGATTGAGTTCGGGCCTGAAGACGCGATCAGAGAGGCAGATTCCGTAAAGTCAGGATCTGCAAGGAGGATCCTTTCAGCTAGCGGTCTGTCATTCACGTAGGTCTTTCTAAGCGCTCCGGTCTTCAGCTTATAGTTGACCCTCAGATAACTCGAGAGGACCACAGAGAGATTCTTGCTGAGAGACAATGAGTGCGGAGAGATGACCGCAAAAGAGTCCGATCGGTCTGCATCTGTGACATGCCTGATCTTTTCAGCCATCAAGCGGCTGTTTTCATCAGGCAGATCAAGAATCTCATCGCCATGCGGAATAAGATATAGCCCAGTTAGGGTCATTTCAACATTACATTTCTTCTAAAGTTATATAGTCTTCACCATGCATGAATTATTCCAGAATGGCGAGTTTTATCGGAATTGGTAGCGTTTGTGGTGAGTAAGAAGAATCTTATATAGGGTCATAATGAGGATCGAAAGTTGGTGAAATAATGGCAACACAGAAGCCACACATAAACTTAGTAACAGTCGGACACGTTGATCACGGAAAATCAACCCTGGTAGGAAGACTACTGTTCGAGCACGGAGAAGTTCCTCCGCACATCATCGAGGAATACAGGAAGCAGGCTACAGAGAAGGGAAAGGCAACATTCGAGTTTGCCTGGGTAATGGACAGGCTGAAGGAAGAGAGGGAAAGAGGAGTCACTATCGATCTGAACCACAAGAAGTTCGAGACAGATAAGTACTATTTCACGCTCATTGACGCACCTGGCCACAGGGACTTTGTAAAGAACATGATCACAGGTGCGAGCCAGGCTGACGCGGCACTTCTGGTCATATCGTTCAAGGATGGCGAGGGAATCATGGCCCAGACCCGGGAGCATGGTTTCCTGATCAGGACCCTTGGAGTCAAGCAGGTCATTGTAATCGCGAACAAGATGGACTCAACTCAACCGCCTTACAGCGAGCAGAGATTCAACACAGTGAAGGCAGAAGTTGAGAAATTCCTCGGAACCATTGGATACAAGGGAGTTCCAATTATACCCATCAGCGGGTATAAAGGGGACAACGTAACAAAGACAAGTCCAAACATGCCATGGTACAAGGGTCAGACTCTACTTCAGGCTCTTGACTCTCTCCAGGTACCGGAGAAGCCAACAGATAAGCCTCTCAGGCTGCCAATTCAGGATGTTTACTCTATAACTGGTATTGGAACTGTTCCTGTTGGGAGAATCGAAACGGGCGTTCTCAAGGTTGGAGACAAGGTAATATTCCTCCCGGCAGATAAGCAAGGCGAAGTCAAGACAATTGAAATGCACCACGAGAACATGCCTCAGGCAGAGCCAGGAGACAACGTAGGATTCAACGTAAGGGGAATTGCAAAGAACGATGTAAAGAGGGGCGACGTCTGTGGAAGAGTGGACTCACCACCCACAGTGGTCAAGTCTTTCACTGCGCAGGTCGTCGTGCTCAACCACCCAAGCGTAATTGCGAACGGATACAAGCCGGTATTCCACATACACACTTCCCAGGTGGCCTGCAGGTTCGAGGAGATTATCAAGACCCTTAACCCGAAGGACGGAACCACACTGAAAGAGAAGCCAGACTACATCAAGACAGGAGATGTTGCCATTGTCAAGGTAGTACCTGACAAGCCCCTCGTCATTGAAAAAGTCTCAGAGTTTCCACAGCTTGGAAGGTTTGCCATCAGGGACATGGGTCAAACCGTTGCTGCGGGCACTTGCATCGACCTCGAAAAGAAGTGATACTTTATGGCTTCCTATTTGGCTAGAATTTCCTTGAGTGGAACTGAACATAAAGTAGTCGACACTGTTTGCGAAGAGATAAAGGGAATAGCGCAAAGAACCGGAGTTGAAATCCACGGCCCGGTTCCACTTCCAACAAGGAGGCTTGTAGTTCCAGTACGAAAAAGTCCAGACGGAGAAGGCTCTCCTACCTGGGACAGGTGGGAGATGAGGGTGCACAAGAGGCTAATTGACGTTGATGCAGATGAAAGAACACTCAGGCAGCTTATGCGCATACCTATACCTGATGGAGTGCAGATAGAGATCCAGATCAAGAGTTGAGTCTGGACACTCATTTTTATTTTTTATCAAGAATTGTTTATATGAATAATAACAGTAGGTGATTTTTATGGGAAGAAAGGAAGACAACATAGCCAGAGCGGTCAAGATAATGGAGGACCCAGTTCATATCAGAAATATTGGAATCGCCGCGCACATTGACCACGGAAAAACCACTCTGAGTGACAACTTGATCGCAGGTGCAGGAATGATGAGCGAGGAACTTGCGGGAAAGCAACTTTTGCTTGACTTTGATGAGCAGGAGCAGGCGAGAGGAATTACGATAAACGCAGCAGTAGCCTCGATGGTTCACTCATTCCAGAATCACGACTTTCTGATCAACCTCATAGATACCCCCGGCCACGTAGACTTCGGTGGAGACGTTACCAGGGCCATGCGGGCAGTGGATGGGGTCGTCATTGTGGTTGACTCCGTAGAAGGTGTTATGCCCCAGACTGAGACTGTCATAAGGCAGGCACTAAGGGAAAGGGTCAAGCCAGTCTTGTTCATAAATAAGGTGGACAGGCTGATTAACGAACTAAGGCTCAACGAGGACGAAATGCAGAAGAGATTCGTCAGAGTGATTGGCGATGTTAATAGGCTCATATCCAAGTATTCTCCACAGGAGTTCAGAACTTCCTGGCAGGTCAATGTTCAGGAGGGGAAGGTAGCCTTCGGTTCTGCATACAACAACTGGGCGATCTCTGCGCTCTCTATGCAGCGCACCAAGGTGGGTTTCAAAGACGTCTACAACATGGTCAAGGAAGGCAAGCAGAAAGAGCTTGCCAAGATGAGCCAGCTTCATGAGGTTATTCTTAACATGGTTATCAGGCACCTTCCAAACCCGAAGGAAGCACAGAGCTACAGAATACATCAGATCTGGAAAGGTGACTATGAGTCTCCAATCGGCAAATCGATGCTCCAGTGCGACTGGAATGGCCCCGTTGCAATGATGATAACTAAGATAATAGTGGACCCGCACGCTGGTGAAATAGCGGTGGGACGGGTATTCAGCGGTGTTCTGAAAAAGGGTACAGAACTATATGTCAATGGCTCATCAAACCAGAAGTTCAAGGTACAGCTGCTTTCTCTTATGGTTGGACCTGACAGAATCCAGGTCGATGAAATTAGCGCAGGGAACATTGCTGCAGTTGTCGGTCTCAAGAGTGCCACCGCAGGATCAACTGTTGCCTCGATTCAGGACATGGATCTATTTGAGCCAATGGTTCATTACACTGAACCAGTGGTGACCCTTGCCATAGAGGCCAAGCACACAGCAGATCTTCCAAAACTGATTGAGGTGCTCAGAACGGTTTCAAAGGCAGACCCATCCATACAGGTGGACATAAACCAGGAAACAGGAGAGCACTTGATATCCGGAATGGGCGAACTGCATCTCGAGATCACCCTATACAGGATACGCAATGACTACAAGGTTGAGGTAGAAACTTCAGATCCTATCGTGGTTTACAGGGAGACCGTTGAAAAGACGGGCGGTCCGTTCGAGGGAAAATCCCCCAACAAGCATAACAAATTCTACTTCAAAGTGGAGCCTCTGACTGAGGACGCACTCCAACTCATCAGGGAAAACAAGATCCCTCAAGGTGCGAAGTTCAAAGACAAGAAAACTATTATAGAAATGCTCCAGAATGCAGGATTCTCAAGAGAAGAGGCAAGGGGCCTGGAAATGGTGGACGGAATGAACATCATGACAGACGTCACAAAGGGTATCCAGTACCTGGACGAGACCATGGAACTTCTTATGGACTCATTCAAGGAGGTCATGGCTAAGGGGCCGTTGGCGAACGAGAGAGTTTATGGCCTCAAGCTCAGCCTTGTTGACGCAAAGCTTCACGAGGATAGCATTCACAGAGGGCCTGCACAAGTCATTCCCGCCGGCAGGAACTCAATATATGGGGCAATGTGCCAGGCGAAGAGAGTTCTCCTGGAACCCATTCAGAAGGTTTTCATCAACGTACCGATAGAGATCATGGGATCGGCAACAAACGAAATACAGCAGCGCCGCGGAGTCGTGGAAGAGATGAACCAGGAAGGGGATGAAATGACCATCGTAGCAAAAGTTCCTGTTGCAGGAATGTTCGGATTCGCTTCCGCAATTCGATCAGCGACCGGAGGCAAGGTCCTCTGGAGTTCGGAAAACTTTGGCTATCAGCGTGTCCCGTCTGAACTGCAGAAGGATGTTGTGGCAAAGATCAGGGAAAGAAAGGGCCTTAAGCCGGAGCCATACGACGAAAGTTACTATGCAGGTCTCTGATCCTGCATATCTCCTATTTTTTCCTTTGAAACGAAGCCGTACCACGCCAACCGTTCACGATTTTTCAATATCCCATTGCAGAAAACACTGTATCCAGTGACCTTCCCCATAATCTGTTTCCCCCGTCCCGGGTGTTGATTTTTCTGGGATCGATGAGGCCAGATGAACCCATCATTCCAATGACATATGCAGCATACGCAGGAGCGCCTGTTGCCCCTGGAGAATTGAAATTGAGCACGTGAAAGCTTCTGCCGGATACAATCGTGACTGCCTCAGGAACAAATCCGGACCTGTCAACCAGGCTGTGCCGTATTCCTGAAAGACCCCTTTCGGTGAGGTATTTCTCATCCATGCCTGGAAGGAACTTCTTCACTCTCCTGGCCATATGCGACCTGGAGGCAGAACTCCTCCACTCCTCCCTCACAAGGGAGAGGAACTCCCTGTTGAGGAAAAGCCTGGCTTTTGGCATAAGCGGACGCGAAAGGAGGTCCGACGGACCCTTTCTCAACTCAGCATCGCTTCTTGGGTACTTGTCCGGCCCGGAGACAAGAGATGCAGTTGGGCCCACTTCTGCAGTTCCGTCGTGGCGTATGATGTAATGGGGGTCAAGGAAGGGGTACTCGGAGTGTTTCGGGACGGAGTAGATATTGTGTCGCGGCCGTGGCGACATTCCCGGTCCAACCATCCAGTAGTCCCCCCTGAAATGAAGGACTGAGTATTCCTTCGCAGCTTCCGCCATTTTGGCTATCTTCAGTGATTCTCCGCCTGAGACATTAAGTATGCACCGTGCCCCGATCCTCCTCACATTGCCGAAGCCTTCCCTGAGCTCCAGGGTACCATTGGCCTGGTCTATACCAGTTACACGGTGCCCGTACATCACTTCAAGTGACTCGCTGGGTGAAATCTCAAGAAGCTTGCTGGTATATCCTCCGAAGGACACGCTGGTGTCTGTCCTGCTGAAGAAGGCGCCTTCGCACGACACAGATGGTTCCATAGCTGCGACACCGCCCTTATCGAGGATCTGAAATTCGGATTCATCCATACCGTTCGTGACATCCTCCCACGGCTAAAGCCGTGGGCTTCCTGATTCAACGACCGGAGTTGCCATTGCTGGTAGAGCTCCGATCTCCACGGGCGTAACTTCGGGAGTGCCCCTCCCTACTTCCATCATGCCGAGTCTGTGGATGTTTATTGCAGCGTTGAGATCCCTATCGATCTCAAGACCGCAATCACTGCAGTGAAAGATACGATCCGAGAGCTTCAGATCATCCTTCACCCATCCACACCTGCTGCATGTCTTTGACGTGCCTTTTGGATTCACCTGTACCACCACTTTACCGGCATTTCCAGCCTTGTAGGTGGTGTATTGCACAAGCATGCTCCATGAGGCATTCGATATGCTCTTCGCCAGATGGTGATTCCTCACCATCCCCGCGATGTTCAGATCCTCGAAGGAAAGGAGACCATAGTTGCTGGCGAGATCATTGGATACCTTGTGAACAAAGTCTTCCCGCTGTCTCTTCACATTCCTGTGTCTTTTGGCAACGATCATCTTTTGTTTGCCCCTGTTATTGGATCCTTTCTTCTTTCTTGAGAGATGCCTCTGATCTCTTTTCAATTGTCTTTCAGCCTTTACGAGGAAGTGAGGCGTATCTACGAAAGTTCCATCACTCATTGTCGCGAGATGAGTAATGCCAAGATCGATACCCAGGCCTCCCTGATCCTGCAGTTCTGTGTTTTCTATGTGTATCCCGGGAAGACCGGACTGCACCGAGAATGAAGCAAACCAGTCACCCACACGATCCCTCGATATTGTAACGGTCTTGATCTCGCCCTCAACGTCACGGTGCATGAACATTCTCAGGATGCCGATCTTTGTGAGCTTCAGGTGTCCATTCTCCATGATCCCGAACCCTGATTGGGGATACGTTACCGATCTGTACCTGTTCACAGGCTTGAATCTCGGAAAACCTGCCTTCCGGTGTTTTCCCTGTTTTATCTCTTTTACTCTCCTGAAGAAATTCTCATATGCACGATCCACCCTTCGTGCGACATCCTGCAATACCTGTGAATAGATGTTCCTGAACTCAGGAAAGGCGTTCTTCAGTTCCGGCAACTGGTCCTGCTGATAGTTGTAGTTGATGCGCTTCTCTGTTTTATATGCAAGAATTCTCTGTTCCGGGAATGCGTTGTACAGTTCCCGGCACAGATCCAACTGCTGATCGAGCAACCTTTCCTGCTCCGCAGATGGGTACAGCCGGAACCTGTATGTTTTTATCATATTCCTTTCTGCTCCTCCACGTATTTCTTTATGGTATCGGATGACACATGACCATGGGTGGATACAAAATAGCTCCGAGTCCACAGCGTAGGTAACCTTTTCACGAGCTGTGGGAACTCAGACCGGAGCATCCTTGAAGTTCTGCCCTTTATCCTTGCAATTATGTTGTTGGGTGCTATGGTTGGATCAGTCTTGATGAATAGATGCACATGGTCGGGCATGGTTTCCAGCGCAATGACCTCCCAGCCATTTTCCTGTACAACGTCCCGAATTATCTCCTGCAATCTTGTTTCAATATCGGGGGTGATAACCTTTCTTCTATATTTGGGACACCATACAAAATGATAGTTCATGAAATGAACTGACGTATTGGAACTGGTGTATCCCTTTGGCATGATAGTAGATGCATTATTGATATACAATATAATTGGTTCGCTTTCATCCCACCCCTGAAGGATGTGGGATTTCCCGCTCACTGTGTTAAACGAGAATTCGCCGTACCTGTCGATGGCCCTTAGCCCTTCCATGCCAAGCGCTATCTCCACAGTTCCCACCGGATTCCATGGAAGACCCAGTGAGGCAGACATCTCTTTCCACAGGGGGAATGAGGAATTTGCGGCCCTTGCGAAGAGAGTTTTCCTGGCAGGATCAAGGTAAAACGGCCTGTGAATGACTCCAGTCCTATCTTCGCCCTTTTCTACTACTACAATTCCAGTTTCAGCTTTTCCAGCAGTTCCCTCTGATCTTTTGTGTATTCAACATGTGCATGCAATCCCGTTGAATACACCACTTCCCTTATCCCTGACAGGGTTTCCAGAGCCTGGTTGTAGGTTATCCCACACCTGTGGGCTGCGATTGACACCATTGTGTATCCCAGTATGGCAAGGAAGAGCCTTGCCCTTGTACCTTCTTCCGATCTGGAGAAGAATGGCTCCAGATGTGGCTTGAGATGCGCAAATACCTTCTCAACCCTGTCTTTGTCTCTGTATATTTTCAGGACATCCGCTCCTGACAGCTGTGTATTCGTGAGAAGGATAGTGAAGCCGAATCTGTTTGTCCTCCGCTGGATTGCTTTGTGTTTCAGCGTGTATGAGAACTTCGTGGAATCCTTCTCATTCACGATCTCGATGAGGTTACGGAATCCTCTGAGTTCCTTCTCCACGGACCTGATCATGTCAGCCGGTGAGTCAAATTTCCTCCCCATGAGCTCGTTGAGGATCTGCTCCTTCTCAGAGAGCCGGTGATAGAAGGATTCAAGCTTCCTTGTCCTCAGGCGGGGAGAGAAGAAGACGATATACCTGATGCCATGGATGCGCTTCTCATTCAGGAATACCGTTTCCTCATGATACTGGAAATAGTTTCTTGAATTCTCGATGTCCCTTGATTCCCTGATGAGGTCATCGTGTATTCCAACGGTGGATGGGAGAGCACCTATGACGCTGTAATTCTTCAGATCCTTAATGTTGTCTGAGGAGTAGAATCCCCGATCAATGACGATGAGGATGCTCAGGATGCCGAAGTCCTTCAGATCACCGGTGAAGCCTCTTATTGTGGACACTGAGGGAATGCTCCCTGCAAGAGGCCTGTGGTGCACCGGGACTCCGCCTTTCCTGGTGACAGCGAGGACGAAGTTGATCTCCCTGTTCTCGCCGTTGGAATGGTAATAATGGCCGTATCCTGCAAGATCATTTTCTGTGCCGTAATACCTCCCGGCAGACAGATCATACACGAGACCGGAGGAGCCAAACTCCTTCACGATCAGGGGTGCCATGCATTTCTCCAGCATGCCTACGATGTCAGGATCCTTCCTTCCCACAAGATCAACAACGTCGCGGACCTCCTTGTCCGTAAGTTCAGGGATGCCTGTGTGCACATACGCGGAATGCCCGGGGCCGAGCATGCTCTCGGCAGCAAGGATGATTATCTTCCCGGCCGCATGCTTTATTGTCGTGAGTCCGTGAAGCGTGTCCTCATACTGTCGAACGAAGCCATGATCCTCGGCTACCCTGTACATCACGTATGGCCCGGAGTCCAGTACCCTTCGCACGCTCTTCCGGTCAACGGGAGGTTTGACAGACCTCTCACCATTCACGTCGACTTCCTTCCCTAGGTATGTAACTTCCTGCCTGACCTTCTTTGTGTCCGGGTCCCTGTAACTCCTTACACTGTACAGGTAAACATTGCTGCCCTGAACCTGCTTCCGGGTATAGGTCATGTAGTATGAATATTACTACATACTATAAGGATCTTTCTGTTATCAGAACTGGTAAAATACCCGTTATTCAGGACTTTATATTACTACAGGAGGCAATGATAGGTCCAGTGTTCCGTGTGCTAGAATGGAGGCCCGCAGACATCTCCTTTTCCACGAGCAGGATCCTGAGGCCGGAAAAGGATGACAGCAGGTAGGCGGTGCTTGCCCCCAGTATCCCCCCACCTATTATTGCAAGATCGAATGCGGTGTGAGTCTTTCCCGAGAGACTCATTCCGCTAGCATTATAAGTGGGAATTTATTAATTGGTACTGAGTTCATGCAGGAAGCAACAGGTAGCAGGAATCAGGGAATAATAATTATTCCCAAACACCAGATAAATCCAAAACTAGAGCGTTTCCTTTACAACCTGAGGATCTTTATCAGAAACAAGATAGCTTTCGTCGGCATGCTTATTGTCACAGGATACACGATCATGGCCATAATGGACTGGCTTTACCCGCAGTTCCTGGGCGTGAAGTCCGATGCGACCCTGGCAAACTTTGTATCCGCATACGGTGGGCTGAGGGTCTTCGCAAATCAGATACCCCCCGGATTTTCCCATGGCTGGCAGTACCTCCTTGGCGGGACCGAATACAATGTTCCGGTGCTTCCACTGATGATTGCCGCAATGAGGACCGATCTTTTCTTTGCCGCAATTGTCGTAGTCGGCTCTGCCGTGATCGGAACCATGTATGGTGCGCTTTCCGGATATTTCGGCGGTGTGGTCGACGAGATCATGATGCGCATAGGGGACATATTCCTCTCCGTTCCCACCCTCGTGTTCGCCATCCTGGTCTGGATAATACTCGGCGCAGACTTCACCAATCTTGTCATTGCCCTTATCATAGTCATGTGGCCCTTCTACGCAAGGATAGCAAGAAGCTCTGCCCTTTTCATAAGGCACATGAACTACGTGGAGGCTTCAACAGCGGTCGGGTCTAGGAGGATACGGAACCTCTTTGTGCATGTGCTTCCAAACATCACGTCGCCGATCCTTGTCAGGTTCACCATGGACCTGGGCAATGCCGTCACAATCCTTGCGACCCTGTTCTTTCTGGACCTTTATTACAAGCCTTCCCTGCTTGCTCCACCGGAGATAGGCGAGATGATTTCCATAGCGGCCAGTAATGGCTACGTGTTCACCGGCCAGTGGTGGTCGTACATTTTTCCCGGTCTCTTCCTGCTGCTGTTTTCCGTTGGAGCAAACCTTTTCGGGGATGGCATAAGGGATATCCTGGATCCCCGTCTCAGATTCTGATTTCCCGGATAGTCTTCCAGTATCATGGTTAAATGCGGTAATCCAATGTTGTTACCATGAACCTATCTGACATGCTCGAGAAACGCGTCAAGGCATGGATGGTTAATCAGGCTCAGGAAAGCATCGTGCCCGGGATGAGCTTCGAAGGAACCCTCAAGGGCATTGACCAGGGTACCTACATAATAAAGATAGACAGCGACGAGAACGACTACATAGTAGTGCCAATATTCTCGTGCAAGCTTCTTGTCAGGGTGTAGGCACTACCCTGCACTGAATTTCATGGGCTCAACTATTCCCATGATTATCGAGAACATCTTGCTGCGCATCGCGTCAGAATCTATACCACTGAACTTGCCTACGACTTTGATTATGTAGCTGTTCATGGTGGTCTCGTCTATGTAAACGTGTGGCTCTGCAAGAGAACCCGGGATTTTCCCGATCTCTTCCGAAATCACTTTTCTGATGGCGTCAAAATCCACATACTTTGGAGTCTCATATCTGGCCTGCACAACCACCTCTTTCTTCCTGACAATGATCGCAGCTACAACGACCACTCCATTGGGAAGCTTCACCATATCACCGCTGTTGAGCCGGATCGTTGTGTAATTGATGGAGATGTCGTGGACCACTCCTGTGTATGCTGTAGCCTCCAGCCTGTCCTCCGAGAAGTACTTGGGAAACATCACGGGAAAAGCGCCGCCGTACTGCCACGTGTTGATGGTCACATAGTCACCTATGTTGAATGGTCTGGTTATTGTGAGCAGGATGCCGCCGAACTGGTTGGAAAGAACAGTCTGGGCAGCAAGGCCAAGCACAACCGAAAAGAGGGAGCCGCCCAGTATAACCGATGAGACATCAATTCCAAGCCCAGCCAGTGTAGCAAGGCCAATTATGAAGTACCCGGCAATTGTGATAAGAAACACTATGGGATGCATTTTTGCCGGAGGCATGAATCGGCTCAGGTACATTCTCACGAAGTTGACTACAAGCCTGAAAATCAGGTACGAGATAACGACAATGACCAGGGCATTGACCAGCTTTGTGAATCCAACAGGTATTATGTCGTATACAGTTGTGATCAGGTAGATGATCACCAGCACTATGGCAAGCACGAAAATCATTGCCACGAAAGATCTCAGGAGCCTGCCGATTTTCAGGTTGCGATCATGGTTCCGCTGTGCCGCATCATCTGAGATCAGGATGTATGAGACGACGAACATCAGTGAAAGAATTGCATCAAGTGCAACAGATATCTCAACAGTCAGGTAAAACGGTTCAGGCAAAACCGGCAGATATGATGTGAGCAGGTAGACTAGTGCCGGAATAAGGACCATGCCAGCGGCATACCCCAGAAGCAGAGTTTGTTTCTGGCGGTGTGCGTCCGTCATAGTTCCAAAACGCTTGATACCACTTAAGAATTTACGTGGGAGTCCACCCGTCTGAAGTCATCCCGGATCAGCCCTGAACTGAAGCCTCCCCTTGTTTCTCCGCGATTCAAGTACTTGGCATACCCTTGCAAAGTCCCTTGTTCCCTTCCCCGCCCTTGATCCGCTTGATGCTTTCCTGAATTTCACAATGGATCTTGTCGCTCTTTCCGCACGATTGTTGATAAATTCCAGTGATCTATCCAGGACGAACCCGGGCATGTCATTCCCATTCCTCCTCAGGAGGCTCCTGACAAATCCGGTACACTTCATCGATTCATGCGGCATTTCAACCTGCAGGAACTCCTCGTAGTGTGCATCCTTGTCGGATTCCGTTATGGACTCCGTCAACTGCCGTCGACATGCCAATGAACAACCTGTATCCCTCCTCACTCTCTGGAGCAAGAGTCTGGGTCTAATCAGGGCTTGAACTCTGTCCTCTTGAAGGTCAGGAAGTAGAGGATCATCAGTGACAATGCAGAAGCCGCCCCATATACAAAGCCCTGAACCGGTGCAATCATCATTGACCCGTTGCTGTAAAACGCGATCGCAACCATGGGAATAAACACATAAGACAGGATTGCCAGGAAATTCGGCACAGGCACAGCAAGTGAAGTGTAGCTGGAAAGAAGAGTCAACAGCGAAAACGGAATAAGGAAAAGAAGCAAAAAGAGCGTCACCAATATGTAGGTAAATTTAGTCAGAAGCGATGAGATCAGTATCAGCGCGGAGAACACGAGAACTGACACAATCAGCGACACGTACGGAAGTAAGAGCCCATAATACGCAAAGAAGGCAAGCTCAACCAGAAGGAAAGGAACGAAACTCAAGAGACTCGATAGAATACGTCCGGCCTCAAGTCTTGTCCAACTCCTGAAAATTGAAATCTCAAACACAGTCACACGTTCATCACGCGCAAAATGCATTCCACTGTAGAATGCAACGAGAGGGATCAGAAGGGCCCCTGATGTGCTGTAAAATATCTCTTTCCCAGTGGAATAAAAAAGTGCATAGTATTGCGAAAGTACCACTACCATCATCAGCAACTCATAATACGGGTGCGCAATGAATCCAGTCAGGTACCATTTGATTGGAAATCTAATGCTCGCCATAGATCCTTCTGATGCCAGATTTTCTGAAACCCAGTATCACATTTTTCTTCATTAATCTGAATAAGTTTTCGGGATCTTCCCTCACAAGTGCTATGCCGCCATAGGAGTACATTATTTCGCCTTCATAAGCACTGCCCGGTGAGAGATAGACTTCATAGATATCACTCGAAATCAGTTTCTGCCGGTCCCCGGACCAAAGTAGTTTTCCTTCCTGAAGTATGATGAAATAGTCAGCCAGCATTTCAATCTCTTCGGGGATATGCGAGGTCAGAATCAAACTGCTATCGTGTTTCATCAACTTGTTGTAAAACCGTGCCGCCCTGAAAATGTCGAGATGAGAGAATGGCTCATCCAATATCATGATACGCAGGGGAGAACTTATCAGACTCAGTGTATAGACCATCTGCTCCTCTCCGCTCGAAAGTTCGTTCATATTTTTGTCAAGCAGACTTTGTAATCCCATATCAAGAATGATCTCGTTCAAGATATCCCTTCTCAGACCTCTTTCATCCAATAGAAGTTTGAGGAGTTTGCTGACCTTTATTTTGAAAGGAAAGTAGAACTTCTCAAAAATAAATGAAATTTCAGAAGCAGCTTTTTCTCGTTCCCGGTAGGGTTCGAACCCGTTTATCCTGAGTACCCCGGCGTTCGGAAGCAGGAGTCCAGCGGCCACCGAAAGAAGAGTGGTTTTGCCTGATCCGTTCTGGCCTAGTATTCCCACTCTTGTGGCTTCTGCATGGATGTTCAAGCGGTCAACTGCGACCAGCTTACCAAAACGAACTGTCAGGTTTTCTACGTCAATTCTCACAGACAACATTACCTCCTTCTAATTAGGATCATGGCAAAAATGACACCTGCAGTGATCAGAACAACATTTACTGGGAAAGAAGTTCCAGCCCCATACGACAACCAGCCAACCCAGTCTTGGGTAATGCCCGTGTTACCGCCCGCAAGATACATCCCAGTACTCGCATAAGTACTGTTGTTGATCGGCATATCGGGCCACAGGCTGCGGAAAAGTTCGGTCAGGTTCCCGTCATAATTGAGGCTCGACATCAGGTATTGATTGCCGACCTTAACATATGTTAGATTATCGAGGAGGGGCAATGTCGTGCCGTAATACGTAGGGTAACCCACATAGGGGTATGCAAAGGTATGGAAGCCACTTGTCTTGATAGAGAACTTCAGGACTTGAGTGTCGATCGAACCACCAGAAGAGATCACCATGCTCAAGAACATGTTTGATGACACGTTGGCTGCGACTTCATTGGTGAACACCTCATGCTGAGTCGATGCGTAAAACGGATCGCCGGGTAACCGGAAGATGCTCATGGAGATTGACTGACCCGTCAAACAGTAGACGGTGGATAACAAATGAAAGTTGTTACCCCCGTCATAAATGAGTTGCACCTCGAATCCATATGCGTAGGAAGTGTTGTTTCGTCCAGAAAGCCATGCGCCGTAGGTCCCATAGTACGTAAAATCTGACCCTGCGCTCATTGAATTCTGATGACTAAAATGATCATAGGTGCCAAAATAAAATGTTGCGACTGGCACTACATTGATGATCAACCCGACTGATACCAACACTACTGCCAGAACCTTTGAAATATTGACTTGTCTCATCTTGCTACCAACCATTTATCTTTAGATATCTTGAATAATTTAGAATGTAAAAAATGATCCTTTCATCAAAAATCAAATGAAACGGCAATGGGTAAGTAGAAACTCTGATAAGCGATCCCTCCGTATGTATTGGCGTACACCTCCACTTGATAAGCATTCTCTGCGACCACGTTGTTATACATGTTGGTCGTGAGTGAATTGAATGGGCTCGTGAAATGTGCCACCTCTGTTGCATCGAGAGCTGACCCAGATGGACTCACATAACCGCCCGAGAAGCCCGCGCTATCGCCATATGTAGCCCAAGAATTGGTTACCAGAAAGGTGTTCTGGTTATCTGTCTTGAATCCGCCAAAGCCCATTCCGGTAGAACCGTGTTCGGACACATATGCGAATGTCCAATCAACGGTAAACCATGCGACAGTCCCACCAAACGAATTTACGACGTTCTGTTTCAAATCTGAAGTATTTCCATATGTATAGTAGATGGTGTCAGCCTTCAGCAATCCACTCGAAAAGATTACGGTGCCAAAAAAGACCGCCACCACAAGGGCGATTACTTTCTTGTTTTGATTCCTCACTCTGGAGAACTCACTGGTTCTTTGAACGATTTGCTCTCTATTTGTTTTTATATGTCTCAATTCTAACATATAATATATGAATACTATTAATCTATAATAGGCTTCGTACCTTTGTGGACTGTTGATTTCTAATTGAAATTCTCTGATTTCATGCTGATAAACCGTACCCGGGCATAAAGCGAGATGTCATTATAACCAATCGTGATGAAAGTTTCGGCGACAGCTCCCTTAAGGTTCCTGGAGAACGGCCCGTTTCTTCGATTCATGCGGCATTTCAACCTGCAGGAACTCCTCGTACAGTGCCTGCATGTTCGATTCAGATATGAGTTACGGGAGCTTTGCGGGAGTTTTCACATGATATTAATATAATATCATACACATACATTGATCATACTGTTCACCAGTTGATTTTAGGTCAACTTCAGACCACTGAACTCTTGCGAATTTATGATTTCATATGCCGGATGTATCTGCGTGTCGTCACCTATCTCCGTTCGATGTGCATCCTTCTTGTCCTGCCACTGCTTGAGCTGGCATCTGCGTTCCCGCTTATGTCGGTGTCTGGGGTGGCCTGGTTGAAGAGATTCTTTCCCTGGCCTGCGAGCCCGGCAATCTGTGAGATCCTTAGATCATAAGTGTATGAATACCCCCTCACACACGTCCTCACGCACTTATTGCAAGTTTCTGACTCCCTGACATAGTCAAGGTAGGTACGGGAACTGAAGTAATCCCCGAAGCTCCCATCTCTCAGGTCGTAGTGAAGCACATAGTTGCAGTTGTAAATCTTCTTGTCAGGGGTGACATATACGAACATCTTCGGAAACTGGCATTTCCAGGGAGTTCCTGCAACAAAGTCACGAAGCACAATATCTGTTTCCATCAGAGGGTACCCCTCCGCCTTCAGCTCTTGCAATGACGTGTAAAAGGCATGGAGTTCATCACTATTCAGGCCAAGCTGGAAGTTTGGGGTAGTATCCTCGCTCGTCTGGCCAAAGTCCAGTGACTGTTCTACAGAATTGAATGAGATGCCGACGCCAAGCTCCTTTGCCAGCCTGGCCATGGGCCGCATCGCATCACGGTTCAGCGCGCTTATGGTGGTCACAAATGCTATCTTGGTGTCGGTGACCTTCTTCATCTCCTGGATCCCGTCCATGACCTCCGTGAAGGTTCCCGGCCTCCCCCTAATGTAATCATCATATTCATTGTGGTAGTCGACAGAAACAAAGGCGAAATCAAGGTTCTTGAGCTCATGTGCTTTCTTCTTCAGGTAAGACCCATTGGTGTTCATCACGGTGATGAACCCTCTATTTTTCGCATAATCAACGATCTTTCCTATGTCAGGCCTGATGAGGGGCTCCCCTCCAAACATGTAATATCCCCTCATTCCTGCTATATATGCTTCATCCAGCAGCTGGAAAACCTCATCTGTCTTCATATCTAAGTTCATCTTGTGCGTATTTTTCCAGTAAGTACAGGTTCTGCAGCGGGAGTTGCAGCCAAATGTCATTGCATGGGCAAGAAAGAATGGAGTGTGACTGAGCATTCTGGATTTAAGCATAGATCCCAATGCTCCCAGATACCTTGGTAAGTTGCTGGTGCCTGCAGGATTAGCGTCTCCGAGAAGCGCTGCCATTTCACATCCTTAAATCTAGGGGGTTATGGTTATAATAAGGGTAACCTTAGGAATGTGGTCAAAGATTAATAACTGTGAAGGAGTAGGGCGCTTGTCTCATACCGCTGAAATCATAGCATTTGAAAACCTCCAGCAACCTATGCGAGCGAAGGAATGATTCCCGCCACAACCTGCTTCAACTGGTTCTCAGGGATTGCACTTTTTACGGTGCATTCGAGCGCAAAGGCGAAACGACTGGAAGAAAGTATTATCTATATTTCATCTGATTAAGTGGGAGCACAATCAAGGGATTGATCAAATGACCAGAATTGTAATGCCTGTTAAGAATTTGAAGGAGATCACTGACCTGCTGAACACGGTCACTACTGAAGTCAAGCTGAAGCTTACCGGTAAGGGAATGGAGGTTCGTGCGGTCGATCCAGCTCATGTCGCAATGATAAATATAGATGCCCCGAGAGAAGCTTTCGTGGAGTACAACGTTGAAGGCGAAGAAGAACTTGCTGTGGATGTTGAAAGGCTCAAGAACGTCATCAAAGTATCTCGTGATTCTGACCAGATAACCATTACAAAGGAGAAGGACAAGCTTCTCTTTGAGATCGGAACGATCAACAAGAAAATAAGTCTCCTCGATGGAAACACAGTTTCAAGCCCAAAGATCCCTCAACTTTCTTCAGAGTCCTATGTGATCCTGACTAGGGCAGACCTGGAACGCGGCCTCAAGGCAGCAGAGGATGTGTCCGATGCAATCAAGTTGACTCTCACTCCCGACTCATTCAAGGCAAGATCGATGTCAGAGACCGAGGAATCAGAACTGTCTTTGCCTGCCGACCTGCTGAAGGAGGTGGCATGCACTGGAACAGTCAAGAGTTCATACCCGCTGGAGTACCTCATCAGATTCATCAAGTCGGTAACTACTGCAGACGAGATCAAGATGTCGTTCAAGGATGATTATCCACTGATCATAAATTTTAGGTTCGGGGTTAACAGGGATATAGTCGGGACATTCCTTTTGGCTCCAAGAATGGAACAGTAGACTGTGCATTCTTGAACCATTCCAGGCCTGCGCCTTTCTTAACCGCTAAGCAAGACTGCTTACCAGGCCAAAGCCTGTTTCGGAAAAAGATGGATATGGAACGGGCGCGAGGGGATTCGGACCCCTGATCTACAGCTTAGGAGGCTGTTGCCCTATCCAGACTAGGCCACGCGCCCCGTGTCGTTGGGGATTTGTGGTTTGTATTTAAACCTTAGATTGTCCGCCCATCTCAATGGGTTTCCGGTGCATTACCTGAAATCCCAATCTCGATGCGGACTGGTGAACCCAAGCTGAAATTCAGTTAGCGTATTATATTCTCAGGAAATTCAGGAAGATGTATCTGACCATCGATGGCTGGGAGTCCAATCTCAGGTTCTCTGCTGCACATTTTATACCATCGCATACGAAGTGCTCCAGGTTGCATGGGCATGATTACGCCGTGAGCGTCACAGTATATGGGTCTCAGGACAAGGAGTTCCTGATTGATTTCCTCGATCTAAGACGATATATCGAGGACGTAATAGCTCCGCTTGACCACAGGGTACTCGTGCCTGGAACGGGGGATAGTGTGAAACACGAATTCATCGGGAACGAATGTCGTGTTTCATATGGCAACAAAGCGATGACTTTCTGGAAGGAGGATGTTTTCCTCCTTGGCACCAGTTCCTCCTCAAGTGAGGACATGGCCTCGTACATTGCAGATCAACTTCACGAGAAACTAAGGAGTTATGAAAAGATTACGAAGTTTGATGTCTGCATTGAAGAAGGCCCCGGGATGGGGGCTTGTGCTGAGAAGAGCGTGAAGCATGGGTAAGGTCGTCGTCCTGCTCTCCGGTGGACTGGATTCTGCAACAACGCTGGGATACGTCCTATCCAGGGGAAACGAGGCTGTCGCCCTGAGTTTTGACTACGGCCAGAAACACTCCCTTGAACTGGAAAGCGGACGGCAGATCGCTGAACACTACGGGGTTAGACGAGAGGTATTCAGAATGGACTTCTCCTTTGCAAGCACCAGTTCCCTGACCTCAAGCATGGAAGTGGAGGACCGACCTATCGAAAAGATTGGCAACGACATACCTGCGACATATGTTCCAGCGAGAAACTCAGTATTCCTGTCTATTTCTTCAGCGTATGCTGAAACTCTTGGGTTCGACAGTATTGCTATTGGAGTCAACGCGCTTGACTATTCTGGCTACCCCGACTGCAGGCCTGAATACATAAACGCCATGGAAACTGCGCTTAATCTGGGTACAAGGGCAGGAGTTACTGGGCGCCTGAGGATACTCGCGCCGCTGCAGTACCTTACCAAGGGAGAAATCATCAGGATGGGGATCTCGCTGGGCGTACCCTATGCGCTCACAAGATCATGCTACCGCAATGGGAAAAAGGCTTGCGGGAGGTGCGATTCCTGCAAGCTCAGGCTCAGGGGCTTCATGGATGCATCCTCTGAAGACCCAATCGAGTACCAGCACCTCCCTGATTTCTATTCCAGTTACCTGGAAAACAGGGCGAGTCCCTAGCGGGCCTTTGAGAGGAACTCGTCAACTTTCCTGCAATTCTCGTTTACTGACGCAACGGTTTTCTTCCACAGATCAAGTTCGTCGGGGTTGAAGTCCAGGTCATATATCTGTTCCACACCCTTCTTCCCGATTTTGACTGGTAGTCCTATATAAACGCCATCAGCGCCATAGTGCTTTGCATGGGATCCGGACAGGTAAGCTGCGCTCGGGATCACCCTCTTCTTGTCCAGAATCACTGACTC
>JAKAFX010000074.1 GCA_021817735.1 Thermoplasmata archaeon
ATATTGGCAGCCTTCTTGCCTTTGTGGGCAACAACTCTTCCGGGAACCTTTCCCTTGGGATATCATCAAGTTACCTTGCATCCCTGATCCCTTCATACGCATTCGTAATTGGCTACAGCGGGAGCCTGAACAGCACTGCAGACCTTGCCGCACGTGCAGCTTCCTCGGTCGCTTCCCAGCTTGGAGTCAGTGAATATATCAAACTGTTGTCCCTAAGTACCTCCTCGACGTTCTCAGGCATCAACACCAACGGAATCCAGCTTTCGCTCTACCTGTATGTCGGGGTTGCAGATTTCGGAAGATCTGCATCAAAGGCATCCAGTGGGATCATGAATGGCATTGGAAATGGAGCAGTGAGTCTTCTGATGAAAAACTCGTATTCAACCGGTTATGCTGTTCCTGGGGCAGGGAGTTCAAGTTCCACCGGATCCATGCTAGTCCTTGGAGAGATCAACGGGCAGGATCTGGGAAGCCTTGGACAGAGCTTATTTGGAACCGGGACATCGGTATTCCCACCTAACCCGGCTTCCTTTGCAGTAGGCATATCCATGTGGCAGAACCGAGTGCATTATTCCACTGGCGGCTACAACATGACGGTTTCCAATCTCTTTGGGTACAGCGGTTCACTGGATCTTAACAGCGGAGCAAACCTGACAATCCTTGCAATCGGCCACCAGCCGTTTGGATCTTCCCCGCTTGCTTTCTCATCGTACAACATTAGCCTGTTCGTGAATAACGCTTCCAACTCAGAATTCATGGCAGCACAGGTCTCAAGCAGCAACATCTTTGTGTTCCCGCCTGGCCAATCTCTGTCTACAGATGCTGCTTATTCCTCTTTCTCTGGAACATTTACTCCTGACATTTCGGTTTCCGTGACTGGAAGTGTATCAGGGTCAAATCTGGCAACGTTGAATATCATGGTGACAAACCACGATACCCTGCCCCTGGATAACGTTATTCCTGTCGTAAAGGGTTTCCTCGATTCCTACAACGGCACGATGAAAGTAATTGGAAATGGAGGTAATGTGAATCTTGGAACGATAAACCCGGGCCAATCCGGAACTGCCTCATATACGCTCCAACTCTATGGAACCGGAGTTTACTATCTCCCACCGCTTGTGGTAAACTACACTTATGCAGGCACCCAGTATTCTCCATCTTATGGATCGTTCAGCCTTGTTCCTGGGACACCATCAGTTGCTTACGCGTCAACGACTGCTATGGCTGCTCCTCTCGAATTCATTCACTGGTCAGGGGTTTATTTTCACCTGGGCCCCCTCAACTTTTTTGAATTAATCATATTGCTCCTGATAGTGCTGGACGTCTATCTCGAGTACAGGCATTACAAAAGATGGAGGGAGAACAGACCCCGGAAGATGAAGGGCCAGCATCCAGGATCATGAAATTGACTGGATTCAGTTTCGCAACCAATAGCCCTTCGCGCTCGCCGGAACCCATGAATGGGAAGGCAGTGATCTACCATCGATGATACCCGCATATGGAATGCAATTCAATGGGTTCCTCTGTAACCCAGAGTACTGTCCATGAATCTCCTTAGTTCGTTTATGTATCCTGCCCGATCCTCCCACATGGTCAGATGTGAGCAGCCTTTGAAGACTTTAAGTTTCGAGTTCTTGATTTCGTGGTGTATCTGCTGTGCAACAACGGGCGTGACTTCATCAAATTCGCCGACTGTTATCAGTGTCGGGACACTTATGCTTGAAATTTTCCGTGAGATGTCCCAATCCCTTATGGTTCCGTTGATAGTGAATTCGTTCGGGCCATTCATGATCCTGTAGACGTTCCGGCTGTTCCCGTAATCAAGGGACTTCTGCGCGTCAACTGGGATAGAGTCCATTCTCAGGAGATGTCTCCGGTAGAATTCCTGAACGCCCCTGAGGTACTCTGGATTGTCGAATTCTTCCATTTCACCATATTTCTGGATGGCTGCTGATGCCCACTCGGGGAGGAGACCAATAAGCCTCCACATCTCTTTCACCGTCAGTGGAATACTTGCCAGACCACCGGTTACAATCAGACCACGGATGTTGTGCTGGTATTTCAGGGAATATGCGAGGGCGAGGGCACCTCCGTACGAGGATCCCATCAGGAAAGTCCTGTCCCCAGGTGCTAGTTCCCTCCTGACGAGTTCGGCCTCTTCGACTCCATAATCAATTGTATAGTCCTTATAATCTGGAAGATCTTCGGATCGTCCGCAGCCGAACTGGTCATATAGGATGACCTCGTATCCGTAGCCTGAAAGATCGGAAAGAGGAGTGAGGTAGTCGTGGGACATTCCCGGCCCTCCGTGGAGGCACAGGATCTTTCCTCTGGCCTCTGCAGGGGTATATCTGCGGTAAAAGATCCTTATCCCATTGATGGATACATAACCCTCGGATTGTTCAATATCCATTCCGTTTCACCCTGAACAAGAAGTGTGCTCCGTGATATAACTCATTGGAATTTTCTCCAGTTTCCGCTATTGGCTTCTCGCCAATTTCGAGTCGAACCGAAATTAACAAGTACCTGAAAATGGTGCATTTCATGATGCTAAAAGTAACGGGGAGGAAATACGTGATCCTTGCGCTCATTGTCATGACCCCGGGAATTCCGGAATACCTTACCGGTTCCAGCAGCCTCTTCACCATCCTGATCAACCCCGTTGCATTTTTCCTCGGTCTTGGATTCAACATTGGTCTCTATTCGGCTGGAGCATTGATCATCAGGGAAGTGGCAGTGATATTCCGGAAGGGCTTCGCCTCCATTCTTGCTTTTGGAAGCGCATATGGAATAGCGGAAGAAGGACTTTCGGTCCACACCTTCTTTGAAACATCAGGCGGCCCTGTTGGCAATCTAGCATACTATGGTCACTACGCTGGCGTGAACTTGGTCTGGGCCTTGGGACTTACTCTGTTCCACGCTGCTTTCAGCATCGGTCTTCCGTTGCTGTTCCTGGCTATTGCATTTCCCCAGTACAGGCAGAGAAGATTGCTCGGAAGGCTGGGATTTGCAACAACCGTAGTGGTATACCTAGGAACTGTCGTGGTGTTAAATGCAGTGGCCGGATCCAAGCCGACACCTTCCCTGTACCTGCTGTTCGTGACGGCGGCCATAGTCATTGGAGCCCTCGGTTTCTCCATATCCGGAAGGCACCTTTTGCCGGTGAGGAGTAATACCACTTCCGGAACCAGGTATTTTTTTGCTATGGGATTAATTGTGTTCCCTGTTTACGTGATTTATGCAATCTTGATAGGAGACAACGAAGGATTCGGCATCATACCTCCGGTTGTCGACATGATCTTCTATCTCGCCGCATGCATTTTCATTCCTTTCAGGGTAGCTTCGCACCTTAGCATGCGGGATAATTCCGCTCAGCTATTCTCGTTTGCTTCTGGAATGGTAATACCGCTTATGGCTTGGGCGATTCTCGTGAGTGTAATTGGCATAGATCCAATCGCCTTCATTGCAGTGATTATTGGAGTACTGCTGCTGCGCAAGCTGCGGTCTATGGTCAGTTCACCCAGTGAAATTCTGGAAAGAAATGCACAAGCGGAGCTGGAGTTGTGATGTCGTCTTCAGACTCAATAGCCCCAATCCTTATCATGTATCATATGCGCCTTGAGTAACGCTGCTTAATATATGTCTATAAATTCTACTTTTTATTCGCTCGATGAACTGCTTAGTTGTTCACTTCTTCAAATAAATCCCATTCGTGTTTCCTTTCTCACTTATGGTCTCCCTTCCCGCTACTTGCCACTACTCTCTCCGATCCACTCCTTGAGACCTATCATCTTCCTCAACACCGGCTTCCATTCTGGCATCTCCGACACAGATTCCGAGACCACGGAAGCATATTCCGCCGACATCAGCTTTGGCAGGATCAACGAAATTGTGAAATCAGGACTGTTGAACTCGTGGATCATTGCTAGGGCGAGTATCCTTGCATTATTCATTTTACGGTTCATATAATTTACGTATGGGTTTCCGGTCACCGCGTAATAGATCTTGCCGTCAGATAATGCTGTGATCCCATTCATGCCCAGCGGTATGTTGTCAACAAAATACACCGCACTAATATTCTCTGCGCCGAAAGGTATATTGGCGATCCTGGTCCACCTATTGCCAAGTGGATTATTCTCGGGCTTTGTCTCCTCTGCCGGAGGCTTCAACCCGATCTCGAAGACGGAGAGTTTAGTTCTTGAGTCTACGGAGGAGAGGATCTCCCTGAACCCGGGTGATGGACCGAGGTAGTCGATCTCCAGGGCGACCGCATCCTGAAGTGCTTCCAGCAGTATGCGGGACACTTCTGCAAGATCATTTCGGTTAAAGATCAGCTCGGCGTGATACTTGCCGCCGGAAAGCCACGCAGAAACTAGGACCATGGATGGGATTTCCAGGATGGACCGAATATACTCTAATTGTTTTTGCGCCTTCACGATCTGTCTCCGGATCCTCCATACTCCTCCGTGCTCAACAGCATCAAATTTCTGGAGAAACATCCATAGGTCACGATGTTGCTCGGCGCTATTGGGGAACACCAGGATAACCTCGGGCGTTTCACGGGAGAAACCGAAACCAACTTCCCCGCTTATGCTGAACTTGCGCGACATCTCAGAGAATTCGGTGCCTGGATCCATTGAAATGCCTAGTTTCATGTCCAGCCTATCTATTAATGGAACGCCAGTCACTCCTGTTAAAGGCTCATTCATTATATCCACTCCCACACCCCTTCATCAAGTTCAGAATAATATTCCAGAAGAGGATGTGACTCATGATCGACCATCAATGCATTCATCATGATCCCAACATACTCGTCTGCTTCAGCTGCTGGTACGAAGGTCGTATCGATCAGCCTACCATTCTCCATAGTCAGGAAGAAAGCAATCCTGGGGATCCTTGCGTCATTCCCCCTTCTTCTTCCCTCTAGAAGCGACTTCTCGGATATGTACGCCTCGTAAACAAGATCCTCAGCTGAGATTGGTTCTATCCCATTCATGCGTATGGGTTCGGAAGTGTAGAACAGAACCTTGATCCCCTTTTCGGTTATAGATCTGCCCTCTATCTCTGCGACCGCATCTGGGTGATTCTTTTCCATGTATCTGTATACTTCGCTGTCTGTTGGGACGGGTACGGAATAACGTACCACTGCAAGCGGAGTGCGTGAGTGTATCTCTTGCATCCTTTCACTGAGGGAACGGGAAAAAGTCATCTTCACTATCCGGAAGTTCTGGTTATTGCCTATGACCTCTGAGAGGATATCGTTGATTTCGTGCAGTTTGTTGCTATGGAACCGGAAATCCATGAAGAGTTCGTTTCTAAGCATGTATATTTCGTTCAATGCTACTGAAGGTGTCTCCATCAACTTAGTTATGGATTTCATCCCATCGATGTTGTTTATCCTCTCCGAGATTGAGTAGTAGGACCTCTTCTCTATGAGATCTTTCCTTGAGAGGACCGGAGACAAAGCAGGACTCTTCCGGTCATTCTTATGGAAGAAGAGCTGCAGGTATGTCTCCTCATTTTCAGAGAAAACATAGGCTGGAACTCGGTCATCTACCCTGGACATTACGTCGAAGATGCCACTCTTCTGCCTTATGGCAATAACGCATCTTCGATTCAGTTTATCGTGCGCTTCGCTGATTTTCACTTCCCACACCTCACTATCGTAAACATGTCAGAGACATGCGCTGTAGAAATGGCTTTAAGGATATGACTGGAATTGAATCCTTCGGCTTTTTAGTATCACAATTGTAAAGTTGGAAGAACTGCGCTTCCTGTAGGAGCGGTATCAGGATAGGCATATACAGCAAATGATCCAGTAAGTCTATCTCGTGAGGTGCTTATATAAATTGTGATACGCAAAAAGTGTAAGTGGGTTTT
>JAKAFX010000075.1 GCA_021817735.1 Thermoplasmata archaeon
ATCTAAATCAGGTGAAGGATGTCCGATACAGTGTCCCCTTCTTTTATTCCGGATTCTCGTGCTCGAGTGGTAAGCTGGGCAACCTTTGCGTCGAGAACCGTCTGGAGGTCTTTTACACCTGTCACCCTTATTGCCAGGTCACCAAGCTTCTCCGAAGTTTCAATGTTGAGGTACCCGCACATCACGAAACCCTTCTTCCCCCGTATCATCACAAGAGGTGCCTTGTCAAAAGGTATCCTGATGAACTCATAGGATCTTCCATCTCTCTCGAAACTCTGGAATTCCATCATAACCTGAGAGCGTACATTAGTTAATAAATAAAACCAAGGCACCAAAGGCCGGTGCCTGTTATGCGCCTGAAGTCTCCCTCTCCTTGTCCAGAAGGGTTTTCATTCTCTGGTCCACTGTTGCCTGTAGTCTCTCTATGTCTTCATCCTCAAGATGCAGGAACCTGTCTTGGGCTGATACATATTCCCTTATGCTCACTGGCCTTGAGGGCTTTGTTACCCTTAGTTTTCCGTCATAATATTCGTAAAGAGGGAACATACCGGACTGGACTGCCATCCTGGAGATTTCAACCGTTTTCTCTGTAGGGAAATACCAGCCGGTAGGACATGGACTCAGTACCTGAATGAACTTTGGGCCTACAATTTTCTTTGCGTTCCCTATCTTCCGGATTAAGTCTTCAGGATAGGCGACTGTTGCAGTCGCAACATAAGGAACCCCCTGGGCCATCATTAGGTCTGCGACAACCTTCTTCTGCTGGTGCTTGAAGTTCTTTTCAGCCCTGACTGGCGTAGTGGTTGTCTCTGCACCGTAAGGCGTGCTGCCTGAACGCTGCACACCAGTGTTCATATAACCCTCATTGTCATACATAATATAGAAAACATTGTGCCCCCTCTCCATTGCTCCAGAAAGCGACTGAAGCCCTATATCAGCAGTTCCGCCGTCACCGGCAAACCCTACAACGTTGTAGTCTTCCTTGCCGAGTATGTCAAAAGCTGCTCTCAGACCGGTTATGGAAGCACCGGTAGCAGCGAATGGGGTGTAAACCATAGGGACGTCGAGCGTCCTGTTGGGCATTGCTCCAGGGATGACTGCCCAGCAGGATGCGGGGACAGATACTACTGTATTCTTTCCAAGCGCCTTGAGCACATATCTCATGGCAAGAGTCGCTCCGCAGCCGTGACATGCGGTGTGTCCCGGCTCCATGAACTCCTCCCGCGGTATGGAAAACGGCATATCATGCACCTCCCCTGACATTGACGTAGGTCGAGCCCGAGAATCCATCCCTTATCATTTGGAACATGTTCTGGAAATCTTCCACCTTCACGTCCCTGCCTCCAAGTCCTGCTATGAAGCCTGCGACCGGGATATTCGACTTTCTGTATAGTGCAGCCCTGACCTCGTTTGCCATGGAACCGGCTGGACTGAAGGACACCGATCTGTCGAGAACACCTACGCCCTTTAGCCCCGAAACTGCCTTAACGAGTTCTTCATCCGGAAACGGCCTGAAGAACCTTATCCTGATGAGGCCAACCTTCCAGCCTTTTTCTCTTAACTTGCCCACAACGTACTTGCCCGTTGATGCAAGCGTACCAGAAGCAATGAGCGCATAATCCGCATCCGACATCATGTACTGCTCAACCAGGCCGGAATACTCCCTTCCGAATGCGTCTGCAAATTCTCTCGTGACCCTCTCTATGATGCGCCTGGAATTCCTCATGGACTCCATCATGTCTCTCTTGAGTTCCATAAAAGGGCCATCCGGGGTGGAGTATGATCCGTACCCCATTGGGGTGCCTGTGTCTATGCGAAACGGGAGGTCAAACCCTGGAAGGAAGCTGTCAACTTCCTCCTGGGAAGGAAGATCCACCGGTTCCGAAGTATGGGAAAGAATGAAAGCATCCTCCATGCTCATCAGGGGAAGCAGGACATCGCTGGACTCCGCGATCTTGTATCCCATTAGTATGGTATCTAGGGCTTCCTGATTTGATTCACAGTAAACCTGTAGCCAGCCAGTATCTTTCTGGTTCATGCTGTCTGTCTGCTCAGACCAGATGTTCCAGGGCGGCCCTATTGAGCGGTTCACAACACTCATTACGACCGGTAGCCTCTGCCCAGCAGTCCAGTGGAGCATTTCATGCATGTAGAGAAGGCCATGCGAACTGGTAGCCGTATACGATCTGACCCCTGCAAGTTCGCTGGCAAACACCGCACCCATAGCGCTGTGTTCACTCTCGACCTCCACATACTTTGCTGTGATCTCCCGGTTTGCCACCATTTCTGCAAGTTTCTCCACAATTGTTGTCTGCGGAGTGATCGGGTAGGCTGAGATGAACCCGACCCTGGCCAGCTTGACCCCTACTGCCACAGCCTCATTTCCTGTCATTATGGCGTTATACTTCTGCACTTTCTGCATCCTAGTTCCCCCCTCTTGATTCATAGCTCATCTCGATGCACTTCTCCGGGCACTCATTTGCACAGATTCCACAACCCTTGCAATAATCCATGTCAATGACAGGGGCCTCAAGGCGTGCAACTCTCTCATTTGGGGACTTGATTTCGCTGGATTCTGAAACATTGATCGCATTGTCCGGGCAGAACTTCCAGCAGATCATGCACCTGATGCACCTGCTGTAGTCAATGTCTGGTCTAAGTATGCGCCAGGAATCAGTGTGGTTTGCTCTTGAACTTACGTCTGCAATCGGTATACGCATCATGTTGCCCACCCAAGGTTCACCGAGTCGTATGCTTCGCTTGCAGCCTCAGCGTTATCATCCTTCTTTCTTGGCGATAGTTCCCTTACTGAGTCAACCGCTGAATCACGGTTTACAACACCGGTCACCCTCGCCAGCGCTCCTATCATTGCGGTGTTAATGATTGGATTTGTCTTGTTGCCCAACCCGTGTCTAGCTGCAATGGAAGTGGCGTCAACCGTTGCGACCCTGAACTCCTTTCCGACTTCATCAGGCATCATTGATGTGTTGACTATGAGGAAACCCTCTGCCGTCATACCGCTCGTGACATTTGCGGAATTCATAACATATGAATCCAGTACTACTACCGCGTCAGGTGTGTAGACCTGGGTTTTCAGCATTATGGGTTCCATATCGATCCTGGTGAACGCAGTAACTGGTGCACCTCTTCTCTCCGTGCCGAAGAAGGGAAAGGACACGGCATATTTTCCCTCATTGAACGCAGCGAGAGCCAGTATTTTCGACGCAGTTACTGCCCCCTGACCACCGCGGCCATGAAACCTGATTTCAAACATTTCCTATCCGGGCCAAAAATTGGGCTTGGGTTTATATCCCTTTTACCTAACATTCACAGCAGGAAAAATTCCCAAACCTTATATAGAAGTTTATTTTTACTTTGCCGATTGATATGATCGGTGGACAGCCAATATTCATATTAAAAGAAGGAACTAAGCGGGAAACCGGCAAGGACGCTATCCAGGGGAATATCGAGGCGGCCAAGGCAATTTCCGCTTCAGTCAGGACTACACTCGGCCCACGCGGTATGGACAAGATGCTTGTGGACTCTCTTGGAGACATCGTCATAACCAACGATGGCGTGACGATCCTGAAAGAGATGGACGTCGAACACCCCGCTGCCAAGATGATGGTTGAGGTATCTAAGACCCAGGACAGCTTTGTAGGAGATGGAACAACCACTGCAGTGGTAATTGCGGGCGGACTTCTGGCAGAAGCAGAGACGCTGATCAAGCAGAATGTGCACCCAACTGTAATATCAGAAGGATACAGGATGGCATCAGCCCAGGCAAAGAAAGTCCTCAACGAGATCGCAAAGCCTGTGAAACTGGAAGACAAGGAACTGCTCAAGAAAATGTCCATGACAGCCCTCAGCAGCAAGTCTGCGTCCGGAAGCAAGGAGAAGCTTGCAGAAATTTCATATGAAGCAGTCAAGAGCGTCGTGGAAAAGGTTGAGAACAAATACCAGATAGATTTCGACAACATACAGATAGTTAAGAAGAAAGGCGGAGACATCGACGACACTGAACTCATATATGGAATAATAGTCGACAAGGAGAAAGTCCACCCGGGAATGCCGGACTATGTCAAGAAGGCAAAGATTGCACTACTCAACGCAGCGCTTGAAATCAAGAAGCCGGAATTCGACACAAACATAAGGATCGATGACCCGTCCATGATCCAGAAATTCCTTTCGCAGGAAGAGGGGATACTCAAGGAAATGGTCCAGAAGGTCAAGAAGTCTGGAGCAAACGTCCTCATCACCCAGAAGGGCATCGACGACCTGGCACAGCACTACCTTGCAAAGGAAGGGATATACTCTGTAAGGAGAGTCAAGAAAAGTGACGTGGAGAAACTTGCTAAGGCGACAGGTGCCTCCATAGCTTCATCTCTCGAGGAGCTCAGTGCATCAGATCTGGGAGAGGCAGAACTTGTGGAACAGAGAAAGATCGACGATGACTACATGACATTTGTAACCGGCTGCAAGAACCCAAAAGCACTCAGTGTGTTCGTCAGGGGCGGAACAGAACACGTCGTTGACGAGATCGAGAGATCCATAATCGACTCAATACATGTGGTGGCAGCGGCCGTTGAGGACGGTAAGTACACGAGCGGAGGAGGCTCATCTGCTTCTGAGATTGCGATGAGGCTGCATGAGTACGCCAGCAAGGTGGGCGGAAGGCAGCAACTTGCCATAGAGAGGTTCGCAAATGCGCTGGAAGAAATCCCAAGAGCACTGTCTGAGAACGCCGGACTTGACCCCATCGACATCCTGATAAAGATCAGGAGCAAGCACGCAGAGGGCCATAAGTACCACGGAATCAACGTCTACAACGGTGAAGTCGAGGACATGATCAAAGCCGGAGTAATCGAGCCCATAAGAGTTGGTGAACAGGCGATCGAGTCCGCAACAGAAGCCTCAGTCATGATACTGAGGATCGACGACGTCATTGCAACAAAAGCATCCAAGACACCTGGTCCACCCGGCGGCGGAGCAGGAGAGATGGGCGGCGCTGAGGATTAAACATCCTCAACTTCATTTTTTATCTTAATCTATTTGTTTTTCTGCTCAAACCGAAAATAGTTAAATAGAAATTACTTTTGTCGTGCTGTGGAGCAGGCGGTCCAGAACAAGTACTCAAAAGTCTATCTGAAACAGCACTATGGAATGGTCGGAAAGCATTCTGCAGTAAAGGTATGCCACTGGACCAAGAGCGAGATGACAGGCGGGAAGGGATGCTACAAGAGTACCTTCTACGGAATAGAGTCGCACAGGTGCATACAGATGACTCCTGCTGTGAACGCCTGTACTGAGAACTGCTCGTTTTGCTGGCGCTTCCAGGGATTTGACGGAATGCGTATCTCCGACGAGGATGATCCTGAATTTATTCTAGAGGAGAGCATCAGGCAGCACAAGAAACTCCTTTCTGGTTTCAAGGGAAATCCCAACGTTTCGAAGGAGAAGTGGGAAGAATCCCAGGACCCAAAACACATTGCAATTTCACTTACAGGGGAGCCGACCCTTTATACCAGGCTAGGTGAGTTCATAGAGCTAGCCACAAAAAGGGGTTTCTCAACATTCCTGGTTACAAACGGAACTCTTCCCATGGTTCTAGAGAAGCTGAACCCTCTCCCGACTCAGCTCTATGTGACAGTTGCAGGTCCTAACAAGGCGATATTCAATCATGTGCTGAACCCTGCAATCGGAAACGCTTGGGAGAATTTTAACCGCACACTCGAATTGCTTCCCAGCCTAGATACCAGAAAAGTTCTCAGGCATACCCTGGTAAGGGACGTCAATATGCCTTTCCTAGATGAATATGAGTACCT
>JAKAFX010000076.1 GCA_021817735.1 Thermoplasmata archaeon
CTCGGGTTCAAATCCCGACCGGTCCATATTTTGAGCCGAGAAAGGTTGTACACTGTGGATACATCGATTACTGGTTCGCCTCCAGTCGTTCAGTCGCTATCCCTGGTAAATCTGTGTTTCCATCAATGTATGCTGTTTCAAGCTTCGTTCTGACTATCTTCCAAGTTTGTCCTTTTAGTTCCAAACCAAATTTGTAGTGCCCTCTTACAATCCACCTCTCCTTCTCTAATGTATGCGTCGCAGTTATCGCGCAACAGGCAGACACTATATTCCCTTCAACCTTAACCAGAACCGGTTCCGCTAGGTGCTGAGTTCTATCGAACCCCGGAAGAAATTTCTTCCATTTACTAACAAGGTCATCAGAGCGCTGAATTAACGGGTACCCGCCAGATAAGGATGTACAATCAACCTCAACCGATGGCCCAAATGAAGATATTGCACATTGCCACTCTCTGTGATCCACTGACCATAAGATATGAATGACTGCATCTGCCACCTCGCTTTTTGGCTCTGAGTTTGTATTTCATTCATTCATATTATTCTCTCATAATTCTGAGTTGCTTATCTTTGGGAGCCGCCAGCCTTTGTTTCTTGATCCTGGGAATTGAGCAGATTTCCGCCTAGTCGCACCATATCCACTTCTATTTTTTCCATTTAGCACCGACCATTTGACTCCTTTGCTCTTAGTTTATTTGCTTCTTAAATACAGCTATTTATAAAGTTTAAAAGTGCTTCCTTTTTACGTCTCCAATTCGTATTTTGAGAACTTCGGAAAACTAATGAATCTGTTTTTGAACAACTTCACTCAGATCGAGTTTTTCATTAATATGGTAAATAAGTTGTCATCATTAGTCTCTGTTGATTCCTACAGATTATTCGAGCAACCCAACATTGAATGTCGTAGCACGCCGATGACAAGTGCACCTTAACATTCTATCAAAACACCACCAGTTCCTTGCCTACCAAGTAGAGAATCTTTCTGTAAGCTGTAATGCATCACTAAACTAACAGTATCTATACGACAAAACTTTATACTATCGCACACTATAGATAACTGTGGCTATTTCAACAATACAGATAAAGGAAGAAACCAAGAAGGCATTGCAGGCAATGAAATTACACCCAAGAGAGACTTATGAAGAAGTGATCGAAAGGATTATGGAGGATCTTCGCGAACTTAGTGAAGAAACCATAGCGGATATAGAGGAAGCCAGAAAGGAAGTTGAATCCGGTAAGTTTGTCCCACATGAGCAACTGAAAAAGGATCTCGGCCTCTGATGGAATACAAAATCATCTGGTCAATCAAGGCAGCAGATCAGATGAGAAGGTTAGACCGGTCTGTTGCCAAAAGAATTTACGAGAAAGTGGATCAGCTTTACCAAAACCCAGAAAGGTTCGTAGAGAAACTCGTCCGGCACCCATATTACCGGCTTAGAGTTGGAGATTATCGGGTGATTCTCGACATCAAGCACGAATCTGTTAGAATATTGATCTTAAAGGTGGGACACAGAAACAGGATATATGAACGATAGCAGTTTTATATAGTATTCCCTTAAAACTTAGATTTAATAAGAACTTATATAATTAATATTTTCTTTCTGGAAGTGCTCATGAATGAAGGCGACATTAAGCATTAAGAAAAGTTAATGGTTAGGCTTAAAAATTTCCAGCCCCTTTAAATATTGTTCGACCTCTAATTACAGTTTAACCATTGAATTTTATTATACA
Organism: Thermoplasmata archaeon; assembly: GCA_021817735.1. Taxonomy (GTDB): domain Archaea; phylum Thermoplasmatota; class Thermoplasmata; order Thermoplasmatales; family Thermoplasmataceae; genus JAKAFX01. Next base: position 1,729 of record JAKAFX010000076.1, read on the forward strand.
ACTTAATTGGTATCCATTTTTTAGACGTGAAGTCCATGTTCAACAAATGAACTCATTTTTGGCAACAATAGCGGGTGGTATTTTTGCAGGTTTAATTTCGACCTTCATATACGCAACCTTTGTGTACTTCAGAGAAGAGTGGATACTCTGGCACAATCCTTTAATATGCAATTTCAGGCCTGAGGATGATTTGACCTATGATTCCTCTTACGGTCGATTCTTCGTATTTTTTTACTTGGAAAATAGGACAAATACAAATTTGCATGTTGTAGTCACACAGTCATACACTTTTGACCCCCAAAATAAGTCGCCATTACATTTTGATCCTGAACCTATTGAATGGGTAGGGAGATCTCAACGCTACGGAGTCCAGAGCATAATCCTGGAAGCAAAACAGCATGGCGACTTCATTCTTACCGGCAGTATAGATGTAGGTGAAAGTCTTGATATTACCATTGGGGTTTCTGTTTCTGCACAAAAACATGGACCAAAGACTAAACATTTAATTACGAAAAATAAAAATGGTCGCACAATTGAATATACGACAAAGAAACACCTAAGTCAAATGAAATTATAAGATTTTAATCAAGTCCCGATCCTGTTCACTTTGTGCTGGACTAGTTATGCAAAGAATAGAAATGACGTAGTTTCAGAACAGATCGCCAAGCATGCCAGTAACCCTTAGGTCAAATTTCTTGACTGCTTCGATATTTTCTCCTGGTGAGTGCCTCTCGTTGACGTATTCCATCTTATTGAAAAGCACCTTGGTTGTACCATTGCCCAGCACCAGGATCCTTGATGGCAAATCAATTGCCATCGTGGGCGATAGCTTCATGAGATCGGTCCCCCTGCAGGATTTCCAAATATTACCAGGGAAGCCACAAACATATCCTTGCCGACACTAAGGGCGGCTTTCCTGTGATCTATAACAGCAAAGATCACGAATCCGCTATCTACCAGCTTTGATCTTATTCTTTCAAGTACTGTCTCAAATGGGAAAGGATATTCACGATAATATAAGCCATCAGGTATCTTATCTATCGACACATTCATCACCTTTAATTTCCCAGAATTTTATATCTTCTGGGCATCCATCACTCAACACAGCAGCTCATCCTGGAAATGTCCCGCCTGAAGGATTGTGCTGTGAGTTTTAATCCCTCTGCGATTGTGGGAAATACGTGGCTGCTTTCAATCAGATCATTGTACGTAAGCCCGAATTTTATTGCATACACCCCCTCCATAATGAATTCTGCGGCAAAGGGGGAAACTGCATGCACCCCGACAATCTTCCCGCTCTGGGCGTCTGCGACTATCTTGAAGATGCCCTTATCTTCCCGGAGAATCCTCGCTTTTGGAACGGATGAGAGGCGCACCGCCCTGGTTTCGGCTTTACCGAATTTAGAGGAATATTCCGCCTCTGTATATCCAACCGAGGCAAACTGCGGTTCCGTGAAGATAGCCCACGGTACCTGGTTGATATCGATGCCGTTTTCCAGGTTGTTGAAAATATTTGATGCTACTGTCGCGCCTTCCCTCGCCGCAAGGGTCTCCAGCCGATATCTCTGATCCACCACGTCCCCTGTGGCATATATAATGGGATTGGACGTTTTGAAACTCTCATTCACGGTAATACCTCGTTCCGAATATTCCACTCCCGCTTTCTCCAGCCCCATGTCGTTGACGTTTGCCTTGCGCCCGGAGGCCATCAGGATCTCATCGACCTCTATTTCCTCCCTGCCATTTGCAGAGGCGATTTCCAGGACCTTCTTCCCATTTCTCCTGTACACTCTGGTTACCTTCTTTCCAGTGATGAATTCAATGCCCTCGCGGGACAGGGATTCCATGAGGATGTTGCCAAGGTCTGTTTCAATACCTGCCGCAATTGTGTTATGTTCCTTGATTATCTTAACGTGAGAGCCCAGCCTACTTAATGCCTGTCCCAATTCAAGTCCTATGAAGCCCCCGCCAATCACTGCGAGGGTTGGCGGAAGCACGTTTAGATTCCACACATTGTCGCTCGTGAGGTAGCCTGTTTCTTGAAGCCCGGTTATCTCCTTAATCTTTGCAGAAGAGCCTGTAGCAATAATGAAATTGTATCCCCCAATGCCAAGATCTTCTGAACCCCTGTTTATGCAAACTTTGTTGCGATCAATAAATGTGGCCCTTCCATCAAAGACCTTGATGTTAGGATATGATCTCAGGACCTCTTCATATTTGGTGGTCCTCTCTTCCCTGATGGCTTCCCTCAATGAATCCATCAGCTTCTCAAAGTCTATCTTGGCAGAACTTGAGGTTATTCCCGGATACCTGGGATTATTTTGAGTATGAACAACCGTGGCTGCTTCTATTATATATTTTGATGGGACGCATCCTATGTTGACGCATGTCCCTCCCAGAGGTCCGAACCCAATCATCGCAATAGAAGCTTGCCCTGAACTGAGTTCACTGGCCTTTATGGCAGCAGAAAAAGCAGCTGCACCTCGTCCAATGATGACAATATCGAACTCCTCTGTCAATATGGAATCACTCCACTTTCCTTATCTTGGCCTTATATTGTGATTCCTTCCCGAATAATGGTAACTTCACCAGATCGTCTGGTGTGACTTCGCTGTCGTCAATGACTGCCGAAGCCATCCCGTCCTTGAGAGAGACCGATACCCTGCGAGCGCCGCCTGCTGTTAAGCCTTTGCTCACATGCGCAACACAATCGTCACAGGTCATTCCAAATACTCTCATGGTCACAGTCCTTGTTGCCATGAACTCTGATTTGAACAAACTATATCTTGTGCCAAGTAAACTTTTGTTTACCGACAGTAAACTTATATCAATCAGGCAGATGATTATTCCAAAATTCTATGGCCAACAAATACAGAGGAGAGCCTGACAGGCTGGAACGTGCCCGCATTGAGAAACGCCATGGCGCCTGCATGATCAGGATCGCTGACACTGAACTGTGTGTGGACCCATCTCTTCCCTTCCTGAACCTGATAGGGAAAAAATATACCATGTTGATACTCGGCGTGATAGGGAACCAACCTGACGGAGCTAATTTCAATGAAATTCTCGGAGACATTCCGTTCTCAAGCTCGACGATAATTTCCAGGAGACTGAAAGAACTTGCGAGCCTGAACATCATCCTTAAGGACGAACGGGACGGTAGAACAACATATTCTCTCACCGAGCAGGGTCTTGTATTAAGGAATGCGCTTATTCCTCTTATAAGGGCCCTGGCAGGGTTTGACGCGCACAGTTAGTTTTCCAATTAAATTTCAATAGAAGTAAGACGGGCTGGAGTGTCTCCGCCTCGACATGTCGGATAGCATGTCATTTAGATCAGCAAAGTTTTTCCTATACCCGCTGAGGCAAACCCAACCGGTTCCTTTAGAAGTTCTATCAGTTTCTTGATGATGAAGTAGCAAACAGGTATCACGCTGATAATTGGCTACGAACTTTCTTCCTTTCCCAGGATACCAGTTGTTCTGTAATACCACATCTTCAGGGTGTCCAAGGCAGGCAAGGCCAGCAGCGTGAGGACCATCAAGATCAGGATATACTTGAATGAAACTGGGGCCATCACCCAGCCATTGAGTGCCATGAGAGTTGCGACAACAAGGTTGATCAGAACCATGCCGCCAACCCACTTGCTTGGCGCAAATGACCAGAAGAAATCCCGTGTCCTCGTCATTATTATCGTTTCCATTGCGGAATAGATCAAAAATAGGAACATCAAGGAGCTGATCTGTTCTGCGCCCAGTTTCAAAAATACAAGATATAGCCAGAGAAGCCCAAGGCCCAGGGACAGCCACCCTATTGTAAAGATGGCCGAAACCTTCGCAAGCCTGGATACATCCCAGTTCTCTGGAACTGTTGTTGGCCAGGCCCTGTCGGTTCCAAGCGTCAGTGTGACCATGTCGTTCATCACGATTATGAACACGATCAGGCTCAATGAGACTGGAAAAAACCCGGTGAAGATGAACCCAAAAGTCAATAGCGCAGCAAGCTCGGCTGTGCGCGCTAGCTTGGTGATTGTCCATGTCATCATCCTCCGGTAAACACGATGCCCGCTTTCAATCACTTTCGTGATAT
>JAKAFX010000017.1 GCA_021817735.1 Thermoplasmata archaeon
AATAACGTTGCAGAACATCATTTCTCGATGAGATCAGAACTCCTCAAGAGAAGGTTCAAGACAGATCAAGGATTGCTCAAGACATCCTACTGGTATCACAGGCTATCAACGGAGAATTGACAGTCTCGATTATCGAAAACCCGATTATATTTTGCCATCTCTTGTTTGCCATATTGCCCATAATTCCTTTGTCATTGAGTAACAACAGCAAAAACAGCATAGCGGCGGGCATGAAGATTGTAGCTATAACTTGTACCGTCAGGTTTAGGTAACCCAGTGGCGCATTTGGTATCAGAGTAACTGAAGCTGCCAGTGAAAGGGCAATGAAGCTTGGAACATAAAAGAGCACGCCATCACGGGCTGGCAGATTTATGCTTTTTTTCCAGCCAAAGGCCTCGCTCATTGCCCAGGAAGTACTGGCGGATATTGCAATCGCGGCTATGAAGCCTGCTTCGATCAGGCCCAGGGCGAATAGCTCCATTGGGAAGATTCCAATTTTTGCTTCAAAGATCTGCAGGATGTTGTCAATACCAAGAGATGCCCTACTATCCGACCCAAAAACGGTTGATCCAGTGAGTATAATTATGGCAATGGCGACTATTACCATCACCGATGCCCCTATCAAAGTGTCCCGTTGTCCGAATTTTATATCGTCCTTGGTAAGCCCCTTGTCGACCACTGAGGATTGCTGAAAGAACAACATCCATGGGGCAATGGTGGTGCCAAGATTGGCGAGCAGGACATAGATGAACAGGGAACTTACTCCGCCACTTATTTTCCAAGTTGCAAAACTATCCAGAACAGTCATGATCGGCGGATGGGGTAGGAAGAACAACAATGGAATGAATATCAGGTTCAAAACGGCAATGAATAGCGAAATGCGCTCCCACGTGTAATATCTTAGAAAAAGTTGTATTGCTATTACCAAAACGACAAAGACTGCTGCAGAAATAAGACGCGGTACTCCAAAAATTGCCATGCCTATAGTAATTCCAATAAATTCTGTTATAGGTGTCAGGAAATTGGCAACAACCAAATCTCCCAATGAAAAAGAACCCCAGAATCTTCCGTACCGTTTCCATATCAGCTCTGCATGACCCCTGTGGGTAACAGCCCCGAGACGTACCGTCATCTCCTGGACGAAATATGCTACAGGTAGCATCAGTACCATGAACGGAATGAAAAAACCGATGCCAAAAATCGAACCCGTTTGCGCATATGTAATAACCCCTCCAGCATCATTGTCGGCAATCATTACTAGAATCCCAGGGCCAATTAACATGAAGAAGAGCTCAAGCCTTGAAAAACGCGTCTGCTCCTGCCGATGGAAGGCCACATGAAGCCTATCCTCAGCCCTATATCTTATATCCTTTGGTAATGAATTCAATTCCTTCATTATTTCAGTGTGCGTATGTTCTGAAACATGTTTTTTCCAGGATGACACTCAATAGCACTCCTCTTTACCTTCTGTTATAAAACTGGAACCTTCAACAAGCGTCAGGCCAGGGTTCATGGAAATCGCAGTCGGTCCATTCCAAGTTCTAGGATTCCTAGTATAAAATTGCAAAGCAGGCAAGATCGACCCAGGTAGAATACGAAAAATGGCTACCTGGTGGTTTATCAACAAGACCCTCCTCTTCGCCAGTCATTTTTTGACACTTGCTCGTTGCGAGAGAGTTTCGTGATATATCTAGTTGGGCTCTGTATATATCCAAATCATCCTGCGAGGTGCGCTCAAGTGCCACCTAGAATTACAGTATACTCTTGACAGGTTAGTTAGCCCTTCTTACTTTTTGTAAGCACAAGGCACATTTATGGACACAAATGGGGCTGACCGGATTCGAACCGGTGACCTCCCGGTTATCAGCCGGGTGCTCAAACCATGCTAAGCTACAACCCCTATGGAATACCTGCCAGAATGACCCTGCTCATAATAATATTTTTCAGTGAGGTCCAACAGGTTGCCCGGCCTTTTCCAGGATCCTGGCCATGTCAGTGCACGTTGAACAATATTCTCCCGACGAGACTCTGCCGCAAGACCTGCATTTCCCTGGCTCGAATTCACCTGTGGACTCCCTGAGTGCTGGCTTTATCCCTTCAAGAAAGTTTAGAATTGCATGCCTTGTCCCTGGAGACCTCTCCTCCAGCATGGCAATGACATCCCTGAAGGAGTTCCTGTGCGCCCTGGCATAGTATGGGCACCAGCTTGAATCGAATGGGATTTCGTTGACGATGGCATAGGTCATGACCTCCCTTTCCGGTACAGACCTTAGCGGAACAATCCTGGGCGTCATCCCTTCAACCCTCGTCTGGTGCGGGGCAAGCCTGGCCATGCGCTGTACATCACCCTTCGCAACATTCATGAGAATGGATTGCGCATAGTCATCAAGATTGATTCCAAGCGCAACATAATCCGCATCGTAATTCAATGCAACATCATTCATCGCCTGCCTCCTAAGGGGTCCGCAATGAGAACATGGGATACCTTCAGGATCAATTCCCACGATGCTATCCAGGGTTTTCCCTACCATATCCGTAAATGACTTTACCACGTGTTCAACCCCAATCTGCCCACAGAGCTTCCGTGCGGACTCAAGCCCGCTTGGACGGTAGCCCGCAATCCCTTCGTCTATGGTAAATGCCACGAGCCTGAGCCCTTTCCAGTTTCCGAGGAATTTCTTTAGAACGAAAAGAGTAACAGAGGAATCCTTCCCCCCCGATAGGGCAACAGCTATGGTACCTTTTCTTTCTGGAAGCCTGACCTGTTCCCTGATCTCTCTCTTGACTCTTTTCTCGAAGAATGCTATGAAATGTTCTCTGCAAAGACTTGTCCCGTTATAGCGTATATCGATTATGGCATCCGACCCGCAAAATGTACATTTCATCTAACTCAACCAAACACTATCCAGCAGAATCAGGTCGAGGACTTCTCTGCAGAAACCATTACAGACTTCCCGCTCTTCACGGCGTTGAAAATGGCTGCTCCCGCCTCGTTTTCCATCCTGATCCTCAGAGTTCCCTTGTTCGAAGTCCGTGCAGCAAGGACAGGTATCCCCTCTACGTAGATCTTTGCCAGCACACCTGGAACTCCGACGTCGACGTAAATGATCCGGTTCTTGACCTCTATGACCGCAGGCACCATTTCAGTATCCCCGGAGGAGTGTGTTAAAGGTTCCACTTCTATGCCTATTCCGAGTCTGCTCTCTATTTCAGATATCATGCTGCCCTTCTTTCCTATGAGCCTGGCAATGTGGTCTTCCGGTACTCTGACTATGGCCTTGCTTTCCCCAACAACAACAGCCTTCACTTCCCTGATCCCAGTGAATTTCCTTATCTCGTCCTCTATTCGCTGTGCGGCAAGATCACTTGCCGGATGGCTGCCTCCGGCAGACGAGATTGGCATGAGTACCACCTGTTCGCCAAACGTGTATATCTCGTATAGTTCCTGTCCTGTGAAGAAATCCCTCACCACTATGACGGGCCTTGCGAGGTCATCCTGGGTCATCCCTGTCGGTACCCTGACCAGATTCTCAGTGGTCATCACCCTGGCAACCCTTCCCTTGTCAATGTGAAGTATGGTATCTACTACCTGTGGAATCAGGCCAAGTTCAATCCTGCCGACAAATCTCTGTATTGCATCGATTGGCTTGGTTGCATGCACCACACCGATCATTCCTACCCCAGAGAGCCTGAGATCAGCATATACCTCGAAGTCTGAGGTCACCCTCATCTCATCAAACACCGTGTAGTCCGTTCTGACTAGGAGCAAGATGTCACCTGTTTTCTCCATCGAGTTTTCCAGGGCCGTATACTGGGTTATGCTTCTGTTCACCTGGAGGTCTCTCGGGCTCTCCATGGTTTTAACAATATTTCCGAGGTCGCTCAGCCGCTCAGCAAGTGCCTGGACAAAGGTACTCTTCCCTGCCCCCGGTGCTCCTGCAACCAGTATCCCGAAGGCGGAGTGCTCCAGGCGCTCAATGAGCTTGGCTTCAAGTTCGTATTCATCCAGAGATAGCTTCTTGATTGGCCTGACTGCCGTAATTTCGAAATCGTCCGAGAATGGGGGCCTTGTAATGACTATCCTGATGTCCCTGAGCTGTATCACCGTGGCACCATACATGTCCATCTCGACAAAGGAATCTCCTTCCTGCCTTCCTCTCTTGACAAGGTTGGTCGCAAGGTTTTCCATATCTCGTTCCGTAAGTTCCATGTCAAGGCGCTCAAGTTTCTGGGAGCCTGGAGGGCCCCTCTTTACCATCGGTCTCATTCCCGACTTGAGGTGGACCGATGTCGTGAACTTGTCAAAGAATTCCTCGATCTCCCTTACGCTCTTTTTCAAAGGTTCAAGGTACTCTACCTTTATGCCCTTGATTGCAGATATCTGGCTCTGGACTGCATCTCCGGTAACGAGAGTGCCATCGTTTTCAAGTGCGGTCTGCCTTATGAGCTCATCTATCTCGCCGCTCTTGGCTTTCTTTATCTGCCATTCTGTGGGCCTTCGACCGTAGAAATCCAGTCTTATGGTCCCAGTATTCGCAAGTTCCCTAAGGGCCTTGAGCTCCTGGAGGGCTGCAAAACCTATGGATCTGCCCTCGTTTGCCTGATGCTCCACCTCCGCAATCAGTGCTTCCGAGATGATGACATATGAATCTTCCTTTCCCCTGATAAAACTGGTGAATCTCCCATCCACTATCACAGAGGTATCAGGTACGTAGATCACGAGAAAGTAAGGTGCAATTGATATTTAAACCGTGACTGATATACCTTGCAGTTGAACCTCGAATCAAGTGCCAGGCTGATCATAGAAACCCTGAGGGACTCCCTTTCAGGTTATGACATGAGCCAGTGTGCCATTTCATTCTCTGGTGGGCTGGACAGCAGCATCCTGATGAAGATCTGCGACAATGAACCAGTAGCTTACACAGTGGGTTTCCCTGGCTCACGGGATTTCGAGAATTCAGAAAGGGCATCATCCATGATGGGGTTTACCACGTGGAAGATACTTCTATCCGATGATATAATGAAGAAATATGCCAAGGAACTTGTCGCCGGATATCCGGACATAACCATAGGCGAACTCGGATACGAACTGGTACTTTACACAATCCTGAAAAACGTCAAGCAGGAATACATAATAGTCGGGCAGGGTGCTGATGAACTATTCTATGGGTACAAGAGGCTTATAAATTCAGATTTCCCCGACAACGCAGCTCATATTAAAACGCTGCTTGACAAGACTCTTCCAAGAGAAAGCAGGATGGCATCAGATCTCGGCAAGGAACTGGTGGCTCCATTTTCGGACATGAGGACAATGAACATCGCTATGTCCATCGATCGCAGCATCCACACCGACGGGCAAAACGGGAAGCTGGTTCTCAGGAGGGCAGCAAGAATACTGGGGCTCCCAGAGGAAATATGCTCAGTTGAGAAAAAGGCTGCCCAGTACGGTTCTGGCACCAGCAGGTGGCTCAAGAAAAACTTCATGGATTAGACTGGATTACATTCCTGGAGGTTTCCGCCTCAGCCACTTCCTCTTCCCTTAGGTGGATCCTGCCTGAACCTGTCGCAAATGCCAATCCAATAATAACGCCCATTGCACTGATTGTTCCCCAGATCAATAAAGGCTTACCCGAGAAAAAGGATAGGAGAAAAGTCCCAAGCAAAGGCGTGAAGGGGGAAATGAAGCTGCTGACCATTGATGAGAACCCGAAATACGTTCCTCTGCGTTCTGCAGGTGCGATTTTAGAGACCACCGTTGTGAGGGCAGGCACCAGTACATTCTCTCCCAGGGTTAGCAGGACAACAGCTGCGCAGATTGCTGCGAATGAACTTACCAGTCCGATTACAAGGTAGGAAATAGAGAAAATCATCAACCCCAGGGCTATTCGATCCCCATCCCTCATCTTATTAAAAATGGTGTTAATAGGACGTTGGACAAAAACGACTACCATGGTGTTTACCGCATATAGAATGGTGATGAAGAAAATGGGGAATTTATACACAGACTCAAGAAAGATCGGTGTCATCGGACTTTCCCACTGCGAGAATGCAAGCGATGAAACTGCAGCAGTCACAGCAAACGCAATAAAGATTCTGTCAGAGTAGACTGGGATACGTTTGCCTGGGGTTAAAGCCTCATTTGATCTGCTATAGCCTTGAGGCTGGGTTTCGGGCACTCTCATCAGGTAAATGTACTCTTCAATCACGGCAGTTGCAAGGGTAACGATGAACACGTAGGAGAAGTTGATTCCTGATATGATCCCTCCAGCAAGCAGCCCAAGACCAATCCCGACATTTGCGTATATTCTGGTTTTGCTGAACGACTCCATTCTCTCACTCTGCAGGGATGCATCGGAAACTATTGCCCCATCATTCACGTACTGCAGGGATGACAGAGGTGAAAGGGCTATGAAAGCAGGGAGGATCTCAATAACGGGAGCATCTGTCCACATGAATATGAATAGCAGCCCGAATGTAATTCCAAGAATTATAGGCAACAGTATGGCAAATGGACGCCTTCCAATCCGGTCTATCATTCTCCCACCAGCAAGGGTGAGCGGAGAACTTGCCATTCCCGCGATGACATAGATCGCTCCAACCTCGATCGGAGACAGTCCTCGCACCTGATACAGGTACAGGGCCATCACTATCCAGACTATGTACCTTCCAAAACCTCTTGCAAGCTCGATCATAGCAATGGCGTTGACTATGTCCTTGGGTGAGGGGTTATTCATATCGAAGGACACAGCATTGGAGACGGCTATTTAAGCGCAACACAGTCTGCTGCACACGAGTATTGACCAACCTCAGGTTGAGTGATTCAGGGGATTGCAACAAGGACAGACCTCCAGGATCAACCTATTTGCTCGGGTGGTTCAGAGTCCACCCGGACTTTCTGATATTCATGTTGGAAACTCAATGGAGACGAACGCCTACCGCATGAACGGTCGCAGTAACCAAGACGCGGCAGCCTGAGACACTTACAACACAAGACCACCATGGCTAAAGAGCCAAACTACAGAATACCGTGGATAGATCACTTAAGGAAGGCTTATATAGCAAGAGAAAGTAAGAAATAAGTTGTCCATGGGTTCCTACAGTGCTTTTTTCTAGTTTTCTACAAGATTTTAACGCCCTGCCAAAAAACATCTCTTTAAATATTATCAAATAATATGGAAGCAAGCGAACATAGCATTTCCAAAGTGAACAGACACATGGCAAAGATCGGAATAATCGGGGGTAGTGGATTATACAGCCTCCTCAAAGATGGAAGATCCGTAGACGTCCAGACTCCTTATGGCTTACCTTCTGAGAAACCAGAAATTGGAAAGATCAATGGAGTGGAAGTTGTATTTATTCCAAGGCATGGAAAGAAGCATCAATATCCACCACACAAGGTGAACTACAGGGCAAACATAGAGGCACTGGTATCCCTGGGGGTGGAAAGGGTGCTCACTCTCAATGCAGTTGGATCGCTTAAGGAAGAAATGAAGCCGGGGCAGATAGTATTCCCCGACCAGTTCATAGACTTCACGAAGCGGAGAGACCTTACATTTTACGATGGTCCAGAGGTTTACCATATATCCGCAGCAGATCCCTTCTGCGAAGAGATGAACGGGATTGCACACAAGGCAGCCCGGAAACTGGGATTTGAATCCCATGGCACAGGAACGTATGTCTGCGTTGAGGGCCCCAGGTTCTCAACAAGGGCGGAGTCAAGGATGTTCAGGACATTTGCGGACATCATCGGAATGACCCTTGTGCCAGAGATCAATCTCTCGCTCGAGAGGGGCCTTTGCTACTCCACCATAGCCACAATAACTGACTATGATGTATGGGCGGATACTCCCGTAGATGCCTCAGAGGTAATGAGGATCATGAAGGAGAACGAGAAGAAGGTCTCAAGGCTCGTATTTGAGATTTTGCCGGAAATCGCCCTGGAACGAAAATGTTCCTGCGGGCACAGACTTGAAAATGCCAAAGCTTGAGGAAAGAAAATGAAAGTAAAATTTTTGGGCGGCGCCGAGGAAGTCGGCAGGCTAGCCGTAAGAATAGAAGAGAAAGACACATCAGTAATGGTTGACTATGGAATCATCCCGGATAAGCCACCGAAGTACCCACTCCCACCAGAGAAGGTCGACGGGCTTTTCCTGACCCATGCACACCTGGACCACTGTGGGGCTATGCCTGCATATTACCATAGCATGGAGACTTCATTCAACTCCACCATACTGACTGCTAACAGCATAAAGCCATTGCTCATAGACTCGCTCAAGATAGCGGGAATAGAGGGATATCCCCAGTTCTTCAACTCGGACGACGTCTCACTTCTCTATGAGAATTTCAACGAGGCAAGGTATGGAGAATCCTATGATCTCGGAAACTTCAAGATAACCCCCATGTCTGCCGGGCATATTCCCGGGTCCACGATGTTCAGGTTCGAGAACTCAGCAAGCATAGCTGTCACTGGTGACATATATACCAGGGACACAAGGCTGCTCAGGGGCGCAAAGCCATTCAAGACCGATGTTCTGGTAATTGAGAGCACCTACGCCGGAAAGAACCACGAGGACAGGGATCAGGTCATATCAAGGCTTAAGTCCCGGGTGAAGGAAGTAATCGAGTCTGGCGGAAAGGTAATTCTTCCGACTTTCGCAGTTGGAAGAACCCAGGAGCTGGCAATGATACTCGCAGATACAGGCTATGACATCTCAGTGGACGGGATGGGCAACAGCATCACAGATATCTACATGCATACCGATGGTTTCTTCAGATCTCCAAGTGAATTCAGGAAGGGCATTAGGAAGACCAGGAGGATAAAGGGACAGAGGATGAGGGAGAGAGCCCTCGAATCAGACATCATAATCACCACTTCTGGAATGCTTGACGGCGGCCCGGTGCTCGGCTATATTGAGAAGCTGCTGAACGACACCAAGAGTGCAATTTTCCTGACTGGATACCAGGTGGAGAACACTAATGGAAGGTCTCTGATGGAGAACGGCACGATAAAGCTTGCCGGGACAACGGTTAAGCCTCAGATGCAGCAGGACTTCTTTGACCTGTCTGCACACGCCGGGCACGATGACCTTGTGTCATTCATCAAGTCCGTGGACCCTGAAAAAGTAGTACTCTGCCACGGTGAGAAGAGGGAAGAACTCCTGCCTGATCTGTCGGAATATGAAGTTATACTCCCCATGAATGGTCAGGAACTCACACTCTGAGGTGGTTGTCTTTTGGCTCTCCCTGGGTTCATCAGGGCCAGGGGGAGCATAACCATCGAAATTATCCCCATAAGAATCCAGGCATAGGTGAACCCATGATTCAGGGCACCTGAAAATGCATAGGAGATTATGGATCCTATCAATATCTGTATTGAGTTGAATAGTCCCAGACTCAACGCCTTGTACCTTCCTGAATGCTCTCTGGAAATGACCACGGAGTATTCCATTGCCGAAACACTCACAAAAAGCGTACCGAGTATGAATGTCTCGACCCATATCCCATAGAACCCAACGAAAGGTAGCCCAATGAAAAGCAGCCCAAGCATGATCGTCATGTACACTGAGGATCTAATCGTGTCCCTGGACCTGAAAGCCCCGACCAGGGGTATACCCAGTATTCCAACAAACAGGATGAGGCCCCCAAGGACAGAGGACTCTGTGCCTCCAAAGCCTACTGCCAGCGAAAATTCCTTCAGGTATTCAGGGGCCAGGTAGGTGGATGCCCAGAACCCGGAAAAGCCCACTGCAAGCAACCACGTCCGAGCATCCACGATCCTCCTCTTTATTTCAATAAATGACAGTGACGATTTTTCCTCAGCCCGCCTGACCATAGGCCATATTGAAATGCCAACCGCAAGTGACAGTATCCCCACGATTACCTGATCTAACTGCCAGGAAAAGAACCGGATTATGAATGCAAATGCAGTTACTCCAAGCCCCGCGCCTATGTTGAATGCAACATTGTAGATTACCACAATGTCTGTTACCCTCTCCTCATAGAGATCGCTGAGGACTGCCATTGCGGTGGAGAAGAACATCGCGGCTCCCACTCCGTTCATCAGCCTGAATCCAAGGAATACTGCGTAACTTGACGTGTAAATCGACGCGAGATCGGAGATACCCATGATGACCATACCCACGAGAGCAGTTACTTTTGCGCCTATCTTCGAAGATATAACCCCTGCGGGTACCTGGAATATGCCTGCCCCTATGAGGAAAAATGTAAAGATGTATACAGTTTCTGGAAGTCCGACATTGAAGGTCTTCTCAATGCCTGGTATTGCTGGAGAAAGATTATACCAGTTTGCCGCGTATACAACCCTAGAAGCAATTAGAGAAAAAGCCCCAAGTGACCTTCCCCTGTTGATCATCAGTAGTGAACCTGCACGAGATTCAAGGGCGAGATATAATGCTGGTTACAGGACAAAGAAACTGAAAGCCGGGTAGATCGTGATTTTGTTATCTGGTCTGAAATCTGACTAGTTAGGCAAATTCATGTGATCTGCAGGAACCGCAATGGTCAGGGCACTTGTTACAAGGGATGCTACATTCATCCTCACTAGATTCCAAAAAGTAATATATCGTCTTTTCTACTATAGAAGTGAATGTATTGTCCGCAATCTGTTATTCTTAGTCTGTGCATAAGAGAAGAGTGCCATAAGTATCCATTCAAAAGGGTTTGATCATATGGCGAATATTTCTGAAATCAAGGGAGAAATGGCATCCATTGACCTTGTTGTCAAGGTTATTTCCATAAATCAGAAGGAAGCCAACACCAAGAAAGGTCCCATGAAATACTACTATGGAATCATTGGGGATAAGACTGGCACAATCCCCTTCACTGCGTGGTCCATGACATCATCGGTGAGAGCAGGAGACGTTCTTGAGCTGAAGAACTGCTCGGTGAAGCTCTACAATGAAAGGGCGCGGGTGTATGTGGAATCAAAGTCACAGGTGATACTCAGGCCCGGAGAAGAGATGGAAGTGAAGCGAACTTATCCGTCACTGAAGGTGAAGGAGCTTTCCCTGAAGGACCAGTATGTGACAATCGAGGGGATTGTCAGGGATGTCAAGGAACGACAATATAACGGAAAGGAAAAGAGCGGAACCCTTTATTTCGGATATCTCGAAGACGATACTGGAAGCATCCGCCTCAACTCTTTCGATGTCAAGCTGAGTGAGGGGCAGGCGATCAGGATCAAGGGCGCGAGGGTCTCTGAATATAACAACAGGATGAGGATTTCCATGAATGAGAAGACGGAAACTGAAACCATCAAGTTGTCTTTCTCCCAGGCTCCAAAGGTCTATGATCTATGTGAGCTAGACTCTCCGGTTTCCGGCGTGACAACCTCCGGCTTTGTTGTTTTCGTTGGGGAGAAGGGAGGTTTGGTGATGAGATGCCCTGAGTGCAGGAAGACGCAGGAGGGAGATGAGTGCCCGGATCACCCAGGAACTGCACTGGTAAGGGATTACTTCATTTTCTTCACAATAGAGGATGGAACAGGGACCCTGCAGTGCACGGCGGGGAAGGAGCAGATCATCAGTATGATCAAGGGAGGTGACTCCGGAACTCTAGACAAGATGGCAGCTGAAGATCCATTTCTCAGGGATCTGAAGAATGACATTCTCGGCCAGCTAATTCGGGTTTCCGGCGAAGTGATACGCAGCAGGAATGGATTAAGTTTCAGAACTTCATCTATTGCCGTGCCTGAGGGAGAGGCGATAGAGCAAATGGCCAGGGCTTATTCCAATGAGATGGAGGTCTGAACATGGAGACAAGAAAGCGTGAACCCTCGAAGTGGATCTTCTCCAGGGAACTTCGTGACTCCATAATCGAAGAGCCGGCGGAGGATGAAGGGAGGGGAAAACCATTTGTCATAACGCCTTTGGGCACACGGGTCAAGCGCGTCCTGTTCGTCGGAAACGTTGCTTCAGTGAACGATGAAGGTACAATTACCAAGGTCACGTTTTCAGACCCAACTGGGTCATTCTACCTTTCCATATTCAAGGAGAGCCAGTTTCCCACAAGCAGGGTCATTCCAGATACTTTTTCAGAGGGCCAGTGCATGATCGTGGTGGGACGCCTCAGCACATTCAAGTCTCAGGACGGACGAGTCTTCTTCAATGTCAACCCAGAACTTGCCAGGGATTCTGATCCTAGGGTAATGAAGTACTGGGTCTCTAGGGCAGCTCATATCGCGAGAAGGAAATCCCTGGCAATTAGGGAAGCCATGAAGTCTGAAAGTGCAACCGCAGAGAACCTGATGTCTCTCGGCTATACTGCGGAGGAGTCAGAATGCGCGCTAAGAGCAGTCAGGGGCTATCCAAACTATAACTACCAGCAACTTATGGAGAGCATAGAGGGGTCTTCCGCATCTTCAGAGGCAAACATAGAGGTAGAGCAGTTGAAGGGGCAGGTCTACGCCTACATCAAGGAAAACGACAAGGATGGAAAAGGGTGCCTGTATGAGGATATACTTTCCTTCGTCAAGACTGTCGGGAAGGATCAGGCAGTGCTCGACCAGGTCCTAAATGCTCTGGGGTCAGCAGGAGAGATATATGAGTCAGCACTTAAGAGATTCAAGATCATATAGGGGAAGGATTTGAACAAGAACATAGAGGAGAAGATCAAGAAGGAGATACGCTACTATAGTGCACAAGCCACTATAATTCAGGAAGAGAACGAGAACCTCAATCAGGTAGTGGATCACAATGTGGCCCTTTTTAACAGGATCGCAGCGGACCTTGACGAGTCAAACATCATGATCGAGCTCCTGAGGAAGATGATGAACAATGGAAAGTAACCTAGGCATGATCAAATCAATACTCAGGCTATCAGACGAAGAGATCAGGGAGATATCCAGTAACCCGGACGAATACTCTGGCCTCCTTCGGGAGCTGGAAGACCAGTATACAAGATTCAAGACCATCCTCCACGACAAGCTGGAGCTGACCTCAAAGTACGCAAGATATAATTACAGCACCTATGAGCTGTTCATGAAGGCACACGATAATGCGATAATAATCAGCGGGCTGAAATCAGAGGCCAACATGCTTGGGCTCGACCTAGGGCAGAATGCGATGGAGAAGATCGAGCGTCTTCTCGGAAAGTACCTCCTTATCGACCCTACATATGGCGTAAAAGAAAGAAAATGAATAAATTGCCTACCAGCGGACCTTCAGGTCCCTGGCGGCTTTCACTTCGTCTATTCTGGTGACAGGTGTGTTGACCGGCCTGTTTTTGAGCTCTTCAGGGCTCTCATCCAATGCTTCCATCAGGATGCCCGCATAGCGATCGAGGTCCTGTCTGCTGACGCTTTCGGTAGGTTCAATCATCATGCTTTCGTGCACGAGCATAGGGAAATAGACTGTGGGTGGATGCATCCCATGGTCCAGCACATATTTTGCCACATCGGCTGCCCTCCTTCCCGTATTGCTGGTGCTCAGTACGAACTCATGTTTCTTCAGCCTGTAGAACGGTACCTCATATTTCCCCTCAATCTTTTTCTTCAGGTAGTTTGTGTTCAGGACTGCAATGGAGCTATTTTCCTTCAACCCATCTGCTCCGTGGTAGCGAATATACGACCATGCACGGAGAAGTACGCCGAAGGATCCAATCGTTCCTGATACCCTTCCAATACTCTTTTTCGCAGAAAAGTCAAGGAAGTACTTTCCGTCCTTAAGCCCAACGATCGGAACTGGCAAATAATCTCGGAACTTGCTCTTGACAGCGATAGGTCCTGCACCAGGGCCCCCTCCTCCATGTGGGGTGGCGAAGGTCTTGTGCAGGTTGAAGTGAACTATGTCGAACCCCATCAGTCCGGGCGAAGTCCTGCCAAGGATCGCGTTGAAGTTCGCTCCATCGTAGTAGAGCACCGCCCCGACATTATGGACCATCTCGGCAATTTTTTCTATCTGGTCGTCAAAGATTCCAAGAGTATTGGGGTTGGTAATCATGAAAACCGCGGTCTTCTCTGAGAGCGCAGCCTCCAGGGCTTTAAGGTTGACCTTCCCTTCACTGTCTGACGGTATCTCGACTACCCTGAATCCTCCCATTGCAGCGGATGCCGGGTTGGTTCCATGAGCTGAGTCAGGAATAACTACCTCCGTCCTTTCAGGCTGGTTCGTGTCCTCGAAATACTTTCTCGCCACAAGTATGGCGGAGAATTCACCATGAGCTCCAGCCAGCGGCTGCACGGATACGAAGTCCATGTCAGAAAGCTCCTTGAGATACTCCTGGAGTTCATAGACTACCCTGAGATTTCCCTGAACATATTCTTCTGGAGCAAGGGGATGGGAATCCCTGAATGCATGGGAGGAAGTTATCTGGTCTGCAAACTTCGGGTTGAACTTCATGGTGCAGGAACCCAAGGGGTAAAAGCCCACATCCACCCCAAAATTCATCTGGGAGAGCCTCGTGAAATGCCTCACAACATCATATTCGGCCACATCTGGCAGGTTCAGGTTTCCTCTCACGATCTCCTTTGGGATCCCAAGATCGGCAGGGTCGTGACCTGAATCGACCCTATAAGTGCTCCCTGATTTGAACTGGTTCAACAGCGGCTCATCGTACTCCGCCTGGTGATACGACATTCAAGCCACCTCCAGAGCACTGACCAGTCTTTCAATCTGTGACTGGTCCGTCTTCTCCGTGACCGAGAATACAAAATCATGGGCCCTGTTCTGGTCAGGTTCGCTGAGGATCCTGTTCAGGGGGATCCCACCAAGGATCTTGTTCTTCCTGAGTGTTGCGGCAAGGTCTTCTTCATTCATCTTAAGCCTCAGAACAACATCTGAGAAGTTGGTTCCAGAAAAAGGCGCTTTACTGCCTTTTACGAGAGACACAACATCTGACCTGAGCTTCCTGGAATTCTCCATGGTAGACGTTGCCACGCCTTTGAGGCCATTTGGCCCAAGTATGGCCAGATAAGAGAGGGCGGCAATGGCCATCAGGGCCTGATTGGTACATATGTTGCTGGTGGCCCTCTCCCTCCTTATGTGCTGTTCCCTTGTTTGCAGTGTCATCACAAATGCACGTTTTCCATTGGTGTCTGTAGTCTCTCCTATGAGCCTGCCAGGAGCCTTCCTCATATGTTCTCTCTTGAATGAGAAGATTCCGAGGTAAGGTCCGCCATAACTGAGGTGGATTCCAAGTTGCTGCCCTTCACCGACTGCTATATCCGCACCGTAATCACCTGGAGGTCTGACAAGTGCCAGGCTCACTGGATCAAAATAGGAGATCAGGAGTGCATTCTTCTTGATCTCGTGCACGCGGGAAACATTTGGATCAAGGATTCCGTATGAATTCGGGTTTTCAGTTACAATAGCAGAGACGTCATCACCCATCAAGGAACCTAGGTGATCCATATCAATATACCCCGTGTCATTGGAAACCTTATATTTCTCAATGCGGACATTTATGCCGGCTGCATAGTTACCTATGACCGAGAGTTTGGTCGAGGATATATTGGAAGGAACCAGCACCCTCTGCTTGCCATTGACCCCATGGGCCATTCTCACGGCTTCACCGAGTGCAGTATGGCCGTCATACATGGAGGAATTGGTTACATCCATTCCTGTCAGGTCGCTCATTACGCTCTGATACTCGAATAGGGCCTGGAGCAATCCCTGTGAAACCTCCGGCTGATAGGGGGTGTACGAAGTGATAAATTCTGATCTTGAGATAATTGAATCAACGGACGTCGGGACAATTCGATCATAGTAGCCAGATCCAAGAAAACTGGTGTAACCATCGAAGGCATTCAGGGATGCGGTATTTTCAGCATCTCTTATTACGGCATATTCGCTGTTTTTCCCATGGATCATGGTGTTCTTCTTCCTTACCGACGAAGGAATTTCGGAAAAAAGATCATCCAACGAGTGCAGGCCAAGGAAATCAATCATGCTGTTTACTTCATCTTGTCTGGGCACAAACTGGGAGAGCCCGAAAGAGAATATTTTAGTTTTTACTGCATGATTAGGCACGAGTGATCCCACTCCTTCGCCTGGCAGCATTACCGGGCTATTCTGTAATTAGGAATTCCTTGTTCCTTGAGGTCCTTCCTCTAAGGAGTTTGATCTGGCTGATCTCCTTTCCATAAGCCCTTGCAAGCTGCTTAATCACGTCGATATTAGCCCTGTTATTCTCCCTCTTCTCTGAAGTATAGATCACCGCTGAATTGCCTGTTATTTCAGGCAGTTTATCCCCGTAAACAACTCTGACCTTTATGATCATCTGCAACCCCAGATACAGTCACCCTTGATCAAGCTGGATCAAACCGCGCCCATTGATCCAAGACGGTATAAAATGTGTTCCCTTCAGAAAACAGATCAAAAAAAGGAAAATGGAAATAAAAAAATGTAAAAATACGGGATTACCTGTATTTTACTTTGCTTGAGGCCCTGAAGACGAATTTCTTCTTCGCGGGGACGTCGATTATCTTCTTGGTCTGTGGGTTCCTGGCCTTCCTTGCGCTCTGCTTTCTTCTCTCGAAGATACCAAAGCCGGCAAGGTTGATCTTGGACCCCCTGTCCGCCTCGCTCACGATGGTGTCCAGAAAGTGCTTTATGACATTCCTGGCCACTCTCTGCGTAGTGTTTGTCCTCTTGGAAACCGTCTTCGACAACTCGCTTATTCCTACCAAGGTTTTTTACCCCCTAAGAGATAGACTGCATAATAGTATTAAAATATTTCTACTAACAATTTTATTTACTGCAACTGGGATTGAGTTCAGGCAAATATGACATTTAACATAAAAACATTATGATAATAAAAATAGGCGTGATTATCGTGTAATCACACGTATCTGCGCAAAGGCATGTCGTTTTTGCCCTCAGCAGAGGATCACAATAATGTGGCAGTGTACCGTCAAGGCGGCATGATGTCTTGCAACGGGATCTCTCATTCCGCAGAGGACAACCCAGTACCATTTTCAGAGAGCAACCTCACTCGGAAAACCATTATTATGGCAGGAATGAATCATAAGGATGGGTAGGATGAAAACCCCCGGATTAAGTATTACCCTCGCCGCTCAATGCAGACATGCATGACAGCTTGCAGGACTTCAGGGCAAAGGGTTGTTCACACTGAATAATGCAATGACGCCAAGCCCAGAATAACGGTTATATATGACATGAATATGGAAGCGCGTGAGACTCATAGAAAACTGGTTTTCTGAACGCTATTCCGACAACCTTCAGCTTTCTTTCAGGATAAAGGATCAACTGATGTCCGTGAAGACTGACTACCAGAGGATAGACGTTTTCGACACCTACGATTACGGAAAACTCCTGGCGATTGATGGCACAGTCCAGATGTGCGAGTATGACGAATTCGTATATCATGAAATGATTACACTGGTTCCACTTCATTTCGCTGGAAAACGCGCCAAGAAGGCCCTAATCATAGGAGGAGGCGATGGAGGGGCCGCGACGCAGCTCAGCAAGGCAGGAGTCGGAAACATAATCAACGTCGAAATCGACTCCCATGTGGTACAGGTCTGCGAGAGGTTCTTCCCGGAACTGACTGGGACTTTTCACAAGCAGGGCGTGAAGCTGCTGATACAGGACGGCATAAAGTACCTCAGGGAAACACAGGAAAAATTCGACGTCATAATCGTTGATTCCACAGATCCTGAGGGCCCTGCAGAAGGTCTGTTCGGAAAGTCGTTCTACTCAGATGCACGCAAGAAGCTCAACGAGGGAGGGGTATTCGTTACCCAGTCTGGTTCTCCGTATTACCAGCCCAAAGCCACAAAAATGGCCTACGACGGTTTAAAGAGCGTCTTCAAGCATGTCAGACCCTACACTGCATTCATCCCGACTTACCCAAGTGGGTTCTGGTCATTCACGCTTGCGTATGACTCTGACATTCAGGAGCCAGTGGAAGCGTCGATTACTGGCAAGTACTTCAATAGTGACGTACTGCGTGGGTGTTTCCTACTGCCTCAGTTCGTCAAGGACCTGATCGGGACTACCTGACGTTCCATTTCTCCTTTGATTTCTGGAGCTGCTCCTGGAAGATCGGTCCAAGTCTCTGAGCCACTTTCTCAAGTTTTCTCAGGTTTTTTACGAAATTTTGTTTGCTGGATCCTTCCGAGAGTTCCTTGAAGCTCTTTACATCAGCCAGATACCTGTAAACGAAATATGCAAAAATCAGTGCAAAAACAAAGCTTAGGGCGAAGATCCAGTATATCCAGTTACCCGTTGAGGACAGGGTGAACCCGGAATCCTGTATCGCGGTATTGTTGATCAGAAGATCATTCACAGTGATCAGGAATATCACCGCGAAAAGAGCCAGTAGTGCAATGTAGATTATGAATTGATAATTCCTGAATGAGAACTTCATCGCTTATACCGAAAAAGAGCGGTTTATTTTAATTTATCATGGCTAACACCTGTCCATTTGCCAGATCTGGAAAACAGAGTCTTAGACAGGGTGCTTCTGCAGGAAGGAAATAAGCTGCGAGACTGCCTTGCCACGGTGAGACACAGCATTCTTTTCCTCATAGGACATCTGTGCAAGCGTCTTGCTGCTACCCTCCGGCATGAATATGGGATCATACCCAAAACCTCCCGACCCAGAGGGGTACATTGCAATGACCCCCCTGACAAACCCTTCAAACTGCATAATCTCAGTGCCATCAAAATAGGAAATCACTGTGGTGAACGACGCACTTCGATCAAGTCCCCGTGCAAGAAGGTCAATAATCCCCATGTTCCCTATGGTTCTTGCAACATAAGACGAATAAGGTCCTGGGAATCCCTTAAGAGAGTCGATATATAGGCCGGTATCCTCGAGAAAGAATGGCTCACCTATACTCCCCTTTAGCTTGATGCAGCTGTCAAGGGATACCGACCTGGTATCATCGGCCTGGATCTCGTCGTATTTCATCTCCTTCCAGGATATCGGAATGGAGCTGGCCTGGAACATCCTGCTTATTTCCTCGAACTTATGCCTGTTGCTAGTGACAAATATTACCAGAGGTATCGCCTCCTCCTCTCGATCTCACGTATTATATCCCTTGTCTCTTCCCATTTCGCTGCACTCACGCTATAGGTTCCTATGAAGATTTTTTCAAGCGTTGGAATATCGCTGTGGTTGCTCCTGAGTGACTCGGTAAGGAGGAACACATCAGTGGCAATATCCTCGATCTCTGCAGAGGAGTTTCCCATGCTCGGATCTATTATCGTTAGATCGTCCTCGCCTGAGACAAGGATGTTGCTCGTGGTCAGGTCCCCATGGCTTATACTTGCATTGTGCATGGACGCAACCATCTTTCCCAGGGACTTTACCAGACCTTCTGGATTAAGGTGACTGTGAAGTCTCTCTGAAACCGTGGTGCCTTCTATCCTTTCCATGATCAGGGTGGTGTCACCCATTGAAAAATCATAGACAGTGGGCACCTTTACTCCTGCCTCTGAAAGCCGGGACAAGAGGGATATCTCATTCCTGGTCCTCTCCTTCCTCACCCGCAAATCGAGATCGTGCACCCGGTATCTCTTCGGATGTCTGATCTTTTCCACAGCTTTTCTTGAGTCGTAGCTAACAAACCTTATGCTTGCCTCTGCCCCACTGTCCCTGCTTTCAACAGGCGCAGTGGAGTGCATCCATGGCACAGGGGTCTGATCGATTCTTGAACTCTGCTCCACCACCGTCTCAGAAATAGGCTCGCTCTTGCCGTGCTTAACGATGAGCAAGGCTGCCTGTGCTATCATTGCACCGTTGTCTGAACAGAATTCCCCCGGCGTTAGCCCTACATCTATGCCGATTTCCCCAGCCATATCCTTCACCATGGTCCTCACCCTCTGGTTTCTGGCGACGCCTCCCGTGAGCAGAACCGAACTCTTCCCGAGGTGCTTGATAGCTCTTTCAAGAACTTCGACCATCATGGAGAAGGCAGTTTCTTGAAGGCTGTAAGCCATATCACTTGGCTTTGCACCTTGCTGTGTTAGCCTCAGGGCCGCAGTTAGCATTCCCGAGAAAGAACTGTCCATCCCCTTCACCGAATATGGTAGTTCATAGAGCCTTGAGCCTTCCGCAGCAATTCTCTCTATCTCAGGTCCTCCTGGGAAAGGGAGCCCGAGCGATCTGGCAAACTTGTCAAGCATATTGCCGATACCAATATCTGTCGTTTCTCCGAAAACCCTGTACCTCCCTGATTCATGTGCTATGACCTGGGTATTTCCCCCGGAAAGGTAAAGGACAGCAGGATCCTGTACACCGGTAAGCCTCCTCCCTATCTCCACATGGCCGAGGGAATGATTCGCCCCTACAATGGGAATGTTGTTGAGGACAGAAAGGCTTCTGGCCGCTGTAGCAGCTATCTTCAGGCATGGTCCAAGGCCAGGCCCCTTGGAATATGCGACAAGGTCAATATCTGCCATGGATAGGCCGCTTTCGTGGAGTGCAGAGGTTATTACCCTTGTGACATGGTTGAAATGGTGATCTGCAGCCTCTCTTGGGTGTATGCCCCCGGCTGCAGGCCTGTACATATGACTTAGGTTTGCGTATATGGTATTTTCATCCAGTATTCCGACGCCTATTGTATGTGCGGTGCCCTCTATTCCCAGGACGATCATCAGTGAAAGGACATGCATTTTCTCATATTAACCACTGCATTCAAGATTTTCCTTTTAATGGCATGAATCCAGCAGATCAACCGTTATTACATGCACCTTGCGGAATGCATGGACAATCCAATGATCATTTATAGAGAGGCGATGCGGCAGCCCAGTGATTTTCAGAGTGTTCTTGGAAGCAAATATCAAAAGTGGGTGACAAAAGTTTAAAAGATATATCCGAAAAGGTAATATCGATGAATGGAACGTGAGACCAAGTCTATTGCCAACAGGAGGATGCAGGGCGATTTCGTGAGCTCCCTTGTGAGGCAGCTAAAGTTCAAGAGGGAAGATTTCAGGACAATAGGAAACCTAGGATTGTTTACCTCTCTCATTGATCTTGGAAACTTTGCCATAGCATTCAACACGGACAATGTAGGTACCAAATCAATAATCGCAGAGATGGCCAACAAGTATGACACCATAGGGATCGACTGTGTCGCCATGAATGTAAACGATACCATTACAAGCGGAGCTGAACCAATTGCAATGGTTGACTATATAGAACTCAGGGATGTGGATCCAGAAGTGGCGAGGCAGCTGGGCGTAGGACTTAACGTTGGGGCCCAGATGGCAAATCTCACAATTGTAGGTGGGGAAACCTCCATAGTTCCGGAGCTGGTGAACCACCTGGACATGGCCGGCACAGTGTTTGGCATAGTCCAGAAGAACCAGATAATCAGCGGAGAGAACATATCAGACGGCGATCTCATCTTTGCCCTTGGTAGCAGCGGCCTTCACTCCAACGGATTCACCACTGTGAGGAAGATCATCAAGGAAAACGAAATATCAATGGATGCAACTTTCCCAGGGGAAAGCAAGAAGGTCATGGAGGTGCTGCTTGAACCCACCAGAATATATGTAAGAGAGGTACTTGACATCCTGGATGTAGTTGAGGTAAAGGGGATGGCAAACATAACCGGTGGTGGGGTCAGGAACATAACCAGGCTGAAGGACGTTAAGTACGTGATTGACAACCCAATAGAGCCGCAAAATGTTTTTACAAAACTATTGGAAATGGGCAATATACCATACTCAGAGGCTTATGAGACTTTCAACATGGGAATGGGTTTCGCCCTAATAGTTGATCCAGAGAGCAAGCGCGACCTTGTCAACAGGCTAAGGAACAAGGTAAATATCAAGGAAGTCGGACATGTTGAGAACGGTACTGGAATCGAGATCACTCCCTATGAGGTCAGTTATACTGGGTACTACTGAGGAGAAACTGGCACATCAACCCTCTCTATTTTCATTTTAAATATTCTTGCGGTAAGGGCGACTGCAGGGTCATGATTTTTTCATGAAATCTGCTAAGAATAGGTTTAATATGATAATGAATTCCATGTAATATGAAGATAGCTGTAGTGGTCGACGAGGAGAACTATATCACTCCTCTGGAATATGGCAACTCCATAATGCTGATTGACGAGGAAACAAAGAAGATAACGGAATACGAGAACCCTGGATACGGTGCGATGCATGGAGGGAAAGAAAGATGCATGGCCGGCCTGCTTTCGCTGAATCCTGATGCAATTATCGTGAAGGAAGGAGTATTGTGCCCTGGTTCTTATTTCATGTCCAAGGGCAAAATGAAATATATAGCAGCAGAACAGGAAAAACTTGACGAAGTCATGAGGGCCCTGCCAGAACTGGCTCAGAAGGCAGTTCCGGAACTTGAGCCAATGATGTATCGCGAGTGAGAATCCCTCAATTTGTCCTACTTTTGAAGAGGCCTGTGCCAATTAGGTGAGATAGCCTAACGGGTTCAGGCATTATTCCTGTCTTGGTCGCGTTGACTATGACCCTTTTCGCTTCCTGTAGCCCGATCCCAAACACATTAACGTAAACTGTTTTTTTCGCCGAAAGATCGAGTCTTGAGACGCTTGAACGTTCAAGGATCTCCAGGGCAAGGCGCCTGTTTGGATGATGTTTTTCTATGGCCCTCATCATAGACGTAATGTCAGGCTCCCTGCGTGTAACAGATATTACCGGTGTTCCAGTGCGGTCGTTGACGTCGCGGAAGTCGCATATATTGAAACCACAGAAGGTTATTCCATCTGCCATGACTAGATCTGCGTTCTTCCCGATGCCCTGGCTCATCACTTCTTCGATGGCAAGAGTGCTGTCGGTGCCGTCAATCACAACCTCCTTTCGCTCGAATCCCTCCACGGTAAAATCGAGTCTCATCAGGGTGAAGATTAGTAAAGAGGTTTTCTGCCTGAACCTGTCGAATGGGGCATCGTCAATTCCAAGTATTCTGATATTCTGTTTCATTCCAGTCAGGATAAAATTGCGGGCTGCAATGTAATCTTATTCCCCATACATGACCGTGATTTTTTCCTTCAGGTCTTCTCCTGGCAAGGCAAGCGCCAAAAATGCAAGTTGGCACCCGATTGTGAAATGTTCTTGGGATCTGAATTGATGATGCTTTATCCCGTGCTCACCATAACGCTTATATCAGGCATAACAATACCACGGATACGCTCTGTTAATGCACCCTTTAACACACCATGGTTGAGGGGGAAGGGTTAGAGGTTTTAAACCGATGATACCAATCATATGAAACCAAAGGCAAAGTGGATTGTGCAAACTGCTACGCTGCCTGGGGAATGGTTTGGATTGAGCGCTGAAGAAGGACGTGCCAAGCTGCGTAAAGCCTTGGGGAGGCGCATGGAGCCTCAGATCCAAGGATATCCGAATGGGACTTCCTGTCTTATAGACACTCCGAAAGGAGGGGGAACCCGGGGAATTGAAACATCTTAGTACCCGGAGGAAAAGAAATCAAGCGAGATGCCGTTAGTAAAGGCGATCGAAAGCGGCATAGGGCAAACCGAATATTTCACAGAAATGCGGAATAGATGTGGAGTTTGGACCTCTTCCAACGCCTAGTTTTCTGACCGCGAACAGCTGGAAAGCTGTGCCATAGAGGGTGATAGCCCCCTGCGGGAAGGAAAACAAGCTACGAGAGGAGGTATCCGGAGTACCGTGCGTCGTAATTCGCGCGGGAATATGGGTGGCACTAACATCCAACCCTAAATACGTCTCAAGTCCGATAGCGAACAAGTACCGTGAGGGAAAACTGAAAAGCAACCCGAAAGGGTAGTGAAAAGAGCCTGAAACCAGGTAGCAATAAACTTATAAGGCACTAAAGGTGTGAGAACCCTAATAAGGTTCAACCGGTGTCTTATTGTCCGTGTTGAAGAACGGGCCAGGGAGTTTTGACATGTGGCGAGACTAATCATTAATTGAGGAGTCATAGCGAAAGCGAATATCCGCACAGAAATGGAGGGATAGCGTACTTAAATGCGTTAGTCACATGTGTAAGACCCGAATCCGGTCGATCTACGCCTGAGCAGGTTGAAGCTTAGCGAAAGCTAGGTGGAGGACCGAACCAGTTCTGATGTGCAAATCGTTTGGATGACTTGGGTGTAGGGGTTAAAGGCTAATCTAGGCCGGTAATAGCGGGTTCCCCCCGATACTACCCGCAGGTAGACCTTGA
>JAKAFX010000018.1 GCA_021817735.1 Thermoplasmata archaeon
AGACAGTTTCCTGTTCTAGAATATAGTCTATCTTGCTGGCTTCTTCGCAGCATTCAGTCTCAGA
This sequence comes from Thermoplasmata archaeon, assembly GCA_021817735.1. Lineage (GTDB taxonomy): Archaea > Thermoplasmatota > Thermoplasmata > Thermoplasmatales > Thermoplasmataceae > JAKAFX01. The sequence goes on from JAKAFX010000018.1 coordinate 65, forward strand.
GATCCCATTTCGGTAAAAGATTGACTCTATGACTCGATGACTTTCAAGGAGGTCCTGGTAGATCCGCTGACCACGGGTAGTGAGGGTAACCATGCCTTCCTGGCGTCTTATGAGTCCCTTCTGGCTCAGTCTTTCAAGAATATTAAGTACAGTGGGCGAACTCACTTTTAGTTTCCTGGAGAGATTCACGAGCCTGTCCGGGAAACCATTCTTTATGTCTTCTCCGATAATTAGTATGCAGTCTCTTTCCCTTCTGGTAATCGATAGTGTCCTACTCACGATGTTAGTATTATACTAACATATTTAACCATTTACTTTGGCCATGGGCTTTGAAGAAGTCACAAAATACAACATGAATCGGTAATAGACAGTTTGATAGCCCCGTGAAAATCAAGCAGTGGGAACATGAAGGAAAACGATGTATCATTAGTAGTGTGTTTTGAAGAAAAAGTTATCACCCGGCTCGAAAAATTATACCAGAACAATAGTCGACCTGGATTCTACCACTAAGCCTAACAGAATGAAAAAGATAAGGATATTGCAGTTGTATATGCAGACTAGGAGTGCCGGGATCGGGGATCGAACCCGAGACCTTCGGATTTCTCAGAACTTAATCTTATGAGTCCGACGCTCTTCCAGCTGAGCCACCCCGGCATTGCTTCAAGCAACTACGGTGCTTGTTTCGTCCATGCTTGCAGGAATGCTTTGCTTCTGAGTTCTTCCAACCACTTCTGACTTTCTGATCTCAAGTTTCTTGACAGGGTAAATGTGTTTCACAGAGGCCATTAACTCATTTTGGATCTCGTCGCCTATGAGGTATGAACAAGCATCGTGGTATGACATCTGCAAGAGTCTTGAAGAAATGTGATCCTTGACCGTTTTTCTTAGCGCAGACCTCTTGTTCGCAGTGAGTTTTGCGTCAGTTACTATAACTGACTTTACTGAAATGGTGTAACCATCATTGGTCAGGAAACCTGATACCACGTCAATTCTTTCCTTCCTTCTTCTAACCATTCTGCGGACATAATCATCACTGACATAATGTCCAATAAAATCAGAAGTGCACTTTGTGCCTTGGCATTCTGATATCCTGAATATTGCTTTTGTTGTCCCCTTCTTGAAATTTCCCGTGAGATCGGAAACTGGGACCTCAATCTTTCTTCCAACCATAGATTCCGGACTATTTCCTAGACTTTCAAGTATGTCTTTTCCGCCCATGTACGATGGAGCAGATACTACGAACCATGTCTTCTCTTTCCACTTGTCTTTCCCCTTTCTCTGAGTCCTATCGGAAGCCATCAAATCCCTCTAAATGTCTGAATGTGAATCAGGTAGGAGCGTAATTGTGAATGCGAATTAAACCTTTCGCAGCAAATGGGAGCACATTCCCTCGGATCGGCGATCAAGAAGCTGATGGGTCACGTTCTAGCCAGAGATGCGGTCATGCAGTGAGCACCTCCGTATCCACCCGTAAGCTCACTTAGATCCAGGTCAATGGCATCTATCCCATGATTCTTGACTTCTGATGAGAAGGGAAACATATTATTTGCTCCGATTCTTGAAAGGGACTCCTTCACGATCGCTGCTATATGCGGTGGAAAAACAGAATCGCTGAGTAGCCTCTTGATGACATTCTCGGTTCTGACAGCCATGATCTTCGATCTTGATAAAGTGAGGAAGTTCGAGGAGTAACTCAATTGTTCTGCGACTGAGAGATTTACGAATGAGTACCCTCGTTCTCTAAGGAAATCATACAAGTTAGACTTTCCTGAAAGGGCGTAAGCATCTCCATCTTTCACGAAAATTTCCAGCACAGCCCTTTTGGCGAGTTCAACCGAGGTCACTGCTACGCCTGAATCAGCTATGTTGAAATAGGTATCCAGATGCATGTTTACCATGGGGTCCCTTGGTGCCCCCTCCATGAACGAATACACTGGGTTTTCCACAACCCCTATCTCTTTGAAATTAAGCATCCCGCTTCTCATGGCAGCCATTGCTCCAGTGCGATTTGTTCTGGTACCAGTACCAATAAGGGCAAAAGTGCCTGCAGGAATGAAATCTCCACCCTCAAAGAAGTCATTTCCTTCGATCTTAGCCACATTCGTTGCGCCAAGACCTTTGCGGATCACAAATTCTGTGATTTCCGTCTCTTTCTTCCTCTGAAGGGAACGCATATTGCCTATAATAACACCGCCGCTGCCTACCGCTTGCTGATCCCTCATGAAATACAGGTTAGCCAGAGGAATGTTGGAATAAATAGTTGGATAGTTTGGGTTTCCGTCTCCAGTTTTCTTTAAGTTTACAGATGGTTCGAGTGTCAGTATATGAAAAAGGTTCAAAGAATCAAGGCCAGATACACTATTCTGGAATTCTTCCTTTGCTTTAACGGAGAGTTCCCGGTTACCGTAAAACATGACCATGCGCCTGATCTTCTCCTCAAGGAGATGCCTAAAATCAGGGTCTGCGTCAGCCTTTCCAACGATGAGTTGTTTGAGGGTCGATACTTTGACACCTTCTCCCCTAAGGGTTTCCTGGAGCCTCCTATGCTCCTCCACTGCTTTGGACGTCCTGAAGGTGCGCTCAAACAAAAAAGGCCTTGGGGAAAGCATTGCGTATTCGATTTCCATGCCAGGCTCGTGAACCATTACCTCCGTAAGCCTGTCCCATTCTGCGGCTATCTGCAATATTACACCAGAAAGTAGGGAATACCTGTTCAGTCAAAAAAGTATTGATCGTTGAAGCAGCTGGCATGAATTACGTCGGAAGATTCATTTCGTTTCACAGTGAAAACTGCATAGGTGACCGGATCCATGACCTCAGTTTCTCCACTTCTGTGCGCCACGACAATCAGGTCCCGGCGCTCCGGCTTTATTTTAAGGACCTGATAGTCAGAGTTAAGAAACTCTGATTTCATCACAGAAACTGCATTGGTTCCACCCGGAAGGGAAAGTTTGATCCTACCGGGAGCTACCTCTGCTATGATATAGGTAGAACCACGAAAAGATATCACGGCTCCTTTTGAAATCCCCAAATGGCGAAGTGCATATGTATATCGGTAAAAATCCTCGCCATTTCTCCTTCCGGCCAGGGTCTTGGAGACCTTCAACGAAGTCGAGAAACGGTCCTGGATCAGCGATGCGAGTTTCTTTGCGTCTGAATTGTTGCCGAGATAGATATCGTACCCTTTATCCACCATTTCCACTTTTGAAATAAAGGATGCCCGCTCTATGGACTCATACTTCGAAAATGACTTTGTGGCGAAATCCAGCATATCTTCCAGCCCTATCCTCTCGTTAACTGACCTCAACTGTATGATCGCTTCATAATAAGATCCAGTTAGCTTGTTGCATTGTGGGCAGCTTACTTTTGATATCGCCATCTCAACTGTGTTTGACGATTCTATATTCGCAACGCCTGGCCACGATATCGTGGTTGTATATTGTATATTCTTCTTGCCAGTGGATGCAGGACCCAGTTGAACACTCAGGCTTACGTCTCTTACATCACTGTGAATTCTGCTTTCAATAGCCTTTGCCAGTGATACATCAGACTGCTTGTATTCCCAACGGTTTTTTAGTTTCTTTGCTCCGCACTTTGGGCATACCTCCATCTCTATTGTCTGAGGATACTCTATGTGAAGCGAGTCCACAAGACACTCCCTGCAAAGTCCACGGGCCAAAGAATCCCTTATACCACACTTAACGCATTTCATTTTCATTAAGGAAATTAATGTCTTTCCTGTACTTCTTGACAAGCTCTTTCGCTATTAGTCTCTTCCTGATTTCAGTGGTCCCCGCTCCTATTTGCCCAAGAATGGCATCCCGGAGGAGCCTCTCCACCTCTGAATCCCTGATATAGCCTAAGCCGCCCATAATCTGTATCGCTTCCCTCGCTATATACTCTGCTGCTTCTGCCGCGTGCAGTATTGCAGCTGCTGAATGGATTACATCCATCTTATTGGTTTCCAATGCGTCGAGGGCTTCGTAAGCAAGGAGGCGTGATGTCTCATATCTGGTGTACATGTAAGCAAGCTTCTCCTGAATTAGCTGAAATTCAGATATCTCCACTCCGGACTGTTTCCTCTCTGTGGAGTATTTGAGTGCGAGTTCCATTGCTCTCCTTGACAAACCGGTAAAAATGAATGTCAGGATAACGCGCTCAGAGTTCAGCCCGCTCAAAATCACGTTCTTGCCTTCCCCAAAATCCCCCACTATGCGCTCATGTCCAACCGGAACTGAATCAAAGAACAGTTCTCCTGTTGGTGAGCCCCTCATACCCATTTTATCGAACTTCTTTCCCCTGGTAATTCCACTGTCAGTGGAAAGCAGGACAAAGGGTGTGAACCCTGGATCTGTCTTGGCATATACAAGCAGCAGGTCAGCATAAGGTGCGTTGGTGATGAGTGTCTTGCTTCCACTAATGGAGAACTTCTCCCCCAGGCGAAGTGCAGATGTCTTCATTGCCAGTGCATCCGATCCAGAGCCTGGTTCAGTCAGGCAAAGCGAACCTATCCATTCCCCCGAACAGAGTTTTGGCACATATTCCTTCCTAATATATTCAGATCCATTCCTGAACAGGTTGTCCAGGCAAAGATTGCTATGTGCACCATAGGAGAGTGCAAGGGAAGCAGATGCGTATCCAAGTTCTTCTTCAATTATCGCTTGAGCCAGGTAACCAAGGCCAGAACCACCATATTCCGGTGGGATAGTGACTCCAAGATACCCCATTTCACCCATTTTCCTGAAGAGGTCGACTGGAAAGAAATCATCCCGATCGATCTTTGTTGCTATGGGTAAGACCTCTTTTTTCACAAACTCTCTTACCGACTCCCTGAGAAGTTTGAACGTTTCGTCCACCGGTTTTGCCTGCATCAGTGAGTGATAAAATGACGGCTAATAAATCTGCGATTTCAAAGTGAACAAGTGGAACAAATGTTAGAGGGCATGAAAAACGGTACATCCCTCATGATTGAGTTACAAGGAGGAAAACTTCCTTCCTGTCCGTAAACTCTTATAATCCTCAGGGAAACGCTATCAGGATAGCTAGAGTTAGGGAAAGAGCGATGGCAAGAAATAGATAAAATAGTGATAAACGAGGATCCAAATTCTATTAACCCTGACCTGACAAAACCTATTGTGGCGATCACATTGCCAGAAATGCCTTTCTTTAATCCAATAGAAAGCGGAAGGACGAATCATGGCATATCCAGACGCTTAAATATTGTCCTAGAACAAACGCAGGGAAAAACTGTATTTCCCATTGCAGTCCTGTGAAGTTACAAGTTCCCTATATGGAGGGTGTTACAGAGAAGCTGTTGCTGAAAACAGTGGTGCCCCTCAAGAAGAAGCTGGCAAAGCCCATCAATAAAAAGCAATATAAGCCTAATCTCCATTATCCCGGAAATGTACGTTATTGTGGAGGATGACTATATCGCCCGCATTCCACCGGATAAACTAGGGGACGATTATCACACGTCGGTGATGAACGTCGCGAAGTCATCTATTGAGGGTAGGCTTCTGGACCTCACTGAAGGGTACAACAATGTCAAGAAGTGTTTCATAGTCTCTGTCAGAGACATTGAAATGATCGGTGACGGAACCATTGTCCACGGAGACGGAGGAGTTTACCAGACAATCCATTACAGGGCGCTTGGGTATCTTCCTGAAATGCAGGAAATCGTTGAAGGTATAGTTGTATCCGTACAGAAATTTGGTGCATTTGTGAGATTCGGCCCGTTTGAGGGCCTATTGCATATCAGCCAGATAATGGATGACAGGATTGACCTGGACCTGGCAAACCAGCGATTCATCGGAAAAGACACGAAACGTGACCTGAAGGTCAACGACAGGATCAGGGTAAGAATTGTCGCAATGAATTTGTCATCCTCTTCGATCGAGGACAGCAAGATCGGCCTTACAATGAAGCAAGTTGGTCTTGGCAAACTGGAGTGGCTTATACCCAAGAAACCCGAAGCGTAGGGGAGATAAAATTGAAGCAAACTTACAGGGCATGCAAGAAGTGCAAGAGACTTACCGTGGAAAAGAACTGTGTACTCCATCCTGAGGAAATTACCACGGAAGAGTGGTTTGGGTACGTTATAGTCAATGAGCCCAAGTTTTCAGTGATTGGGGAGGCAAGCGGTATCACAGAACCGGGGAAATATGCAATCAAGGTCAGGCAGTAGACTGATTGTCGACGAGAAAACAAGAGGCCTCATATCCCGCTTTTCACACCATATATGCACTATTGATGAAATTGCGAAACACGCTGAAAACAGAAAGATTGTAGCTGTGGGAGACGTAACTGCTGCGAATCTCAGAAAGGCTGGAATAAAGGTTTCAATGGAAGTTGTGGATCTTAAGACGAAAAGATCTGAAACTGGTGAATTCTCGCATCAGCCAGGCTCCATTCAAGTTCGTAGCCCAGCAGGCATCCTGACAAGAGAACTCTTTGAAGTCATCTCGGCCAATGTCAATGTGCCTGGATTTAAAAGAGTGGAAGTTTTAGGCGAAGAAGATTTAAGCGTTATACCAATAATTATTTATACAGAATTAAATACGTTGATAGTATACGGAGTGCCAGACGTGGGTATTGCGTGTCTTGAAGTTACAAACGAGCTGAAGAAACACGTCAATGAACTCGTTGAAGGGATGGAAGAAAGATGACAGACGTAAGAATAGAGAAGTCAAAGGAGAATCAGCTGCTACGCAGAAAAGAGGTCAAGTTCCGGGTATTTTACCAGGGATTTGCAACGCCCACGAGGGATGAAATAAGGGAACTTATTGCAAGGAACACCTCAAGCAAGAAGGAGCTTGTTATCGTGGACAGCATGAATCAGTTAACAGGAAAGAATGAAGCTACAGGATATGCGAAAGTCTATAAGGATAAGGAATCAGCTCTCCTGTATGAACCAGACTATGAACTCCTCAGGAATGGCCTGAAACAGATCAAGGTAGAGTAAATGCTGAAAAGGGAAATATATAAAGTCGAAGGCACAAAGATAGTCAGGGAAAGAAGATTTTGCCCAAAATGTGGTCCGGGAGTTTTCCTTGCTGAGCACGAGGATCGCTTTACATGCGGCAAATGCAGGTATACTGAATACAAGAAGAGAGAGAAAACTGAGACTTCTGAGGCAAAGACCGCAGGAAAGCATCAATCCAAAAGCAGCAAGCCAAAAAGTAGTAATTAATACGGCGCATTATAAGGTCGATGCCAAAGTCTGGCTCGGCCACCCTCCCCTTGCATTATGGACATCCTCCTGTTAGACTTTACAAGAAGATGGTAGAGCTTGGGGGTATTCTGTCTGATCTCATTATTCAGAAATACGGGGTCAATGATCTATTAGAGAAAATTTCCGATCCCTTCTGGTTTCATTCTCTCTCGCTGGCCATTGGTTTCGACTGGAATTCCAGCGGAACCACCACCACTACCCTTGCCGCCCTGAAGGAGGCAATGGAGTCCGGCAAGGGAGGAGAACTGAGGATTCTCGGGGGAAAGGGTCCAAGAATGGGGTCTGTGGCCAGGGATTCCCAGCAGATTGTAGACGATGGCTTCCTAAGTGATGCAGCGATGGGTACAGTTCTTCGTGCGGCAAAATCTATCGCCAGGGTTGATCAAAACCTGCTGCAAGATGGGTTCGACCTCTATATGCAGTTCATATGCGTCACTGGAAACGGGCGCTGGGCCGTAGTTCAGCAGGGGATGAACCGGGAGGAAAGACTGGCCCGAAGGTACCACTGGCTGGATCAGCTGAGCAAAGAACTGATAAATGACAATCGGGCTGGCCTATCAGCAGAACGCGTTGAAAATTCAGTTAGAGATTTATCAACAGCCAGGAGCGAGATGAATAGGAGAGGCATGGTTGATATAATAAAAGAGAGGCCAGAACGTCTGCGAGATCGATTCAATTACGGTGGGCAAACAGACCTTTTCAGCTTTGTCCTCGAAAAGAAACCCCTGAATCTGTTCATGAAAGTAGATTGGAAAAGGCTCAGTGAAATTTACGAGTACAACCCCTCCAACTTCAAAGAAATGATGAACATTAGAGGGGTAGGCAAGAGTGCGCTCAGGGCTATATCATACATGGCGGAGATAGTCTACGGGAATGCGCCCTCTTTCGTGGATCCAGTGAAGTATTCTTTTGCCCTGGGGGGAAAGGATGGAATTCCAAAGCCTGTAAACTACAAAGACTACCAGGAATGCATTGATTTTTACCATGAAGTATTGGGGAATCTTAGGGGAGGGGACAGGCGACTGGACCGGATAGCAATGAATCTTTCAAGGCTCAGCCTAGAAGCCACCAAGACTGGCTCTAGAGATCCCTGAAATGAATGCATGAAAGATTTACTGGATTAACAATACACGATCACGCAATCCTGTACCGCAGTGAAAGTCAATTCCTCCAGAGTTGATAATCTGCGGGGTCCACTCAATAACGTTGCCCTATGGTAACTCGCTGCGGATCATGACACCTTGAACAAATTTCTCCTGGGATTGCAGGTGGAGGATTCATGGATGTGAAGGCTGCTTTCACGGATCATAGTCATGCCCTAAATGCTGGCATCCAGCCGAGTAGGATGTGTTCTGTGATAGATTTCATGAAGAGATGAAACGGGCCAATGTACGTGTATTTTCTAAAGATATATTCACCCCTGTCTACACGAGTGAAGTGGAATTGAAAGGTGATCTCAGCGAATATATGACTGTTTCCCAGGCGAATTCTTCCGAAAAATCGCATTTAGACAACCGTTAAATACCATCCATGACTGAGTCTAGGATTAGTCGGAATGGAAATAGAAAAGCAGGATAAGTTTAGAGTAGAAGATTACCTGCCATTTCTTGATCCGGTTATTGCGAAATGGTTCAACTCAAAATATAGTAGCTTGACGGACCCACAAAAGCGTGCAATACCGCTCATCCACCAGAAGAGGAATGTCCTGGTGTCTAGCCCGACTGGGACAGGCAAGACCTTAACTGGTTTTCTTTCCATTATCAATGAACTGTTCCTGATGGCCAGGACAGGCACGCTGGAGGACAAGATCTACTGTATTTACATCAGCCCCTTGAAAGCGCTTGCCAATGATATCGACAAGAACCTGAAGCGACCACTTGACGAAATTTACAAGATGGTTGAAGAGTCAGGCGAAAAGGTTCCCCGCATCAATGTTGCGGTGAGGTCCGGCGACACCCCTCAGAATGAGAGGCAGAAAATGCTCAGAAAACCACCCCATATTTTCATCACTACCCCCGAGTCTCTCTCTCTTGCCCTTTCTGCCCCGAAATTCAAGGAGAAGCTCGTCACAGCCAAGTATCTTGTGCTGGATGAGATCCATGAGGTTTCTGCGACAAAACGCGGTGCTCTTCTTTCCCTCAACGTGGAAAGGCTCGAGGCCATGACCGGGGGGCTTGTGAGGATTGGTCTTTCAGCTACCCAGGCGCCACTGGAGGTGATAGGATCATACCTTTGCGGGTATAAGGGGAGTTCACCCAGAGAGTTTGAAATTGTTGATGTCGATACCAAGAAGTTTCTCGACCTAAGCACCCTGACCCCTGTGAAGGATCTAACCCAGGCATCTTCAGAGGTTGCAAACGATCGAATGTACGACATCCTCGCAGATCTCATCGACTCGCACCAGACAACCCTGATCTTTACAAACACCAGGGCTGCAACAGAGCATGTTGCCATAAGGCTAAAGGCAAGAGGAATAGAGAGCATCGAAGCCCACCACTCCTCACTTGGCAAGGAAACAAGGCTTGAAGTGGAGAACAAGCTGAAGAACGGAGAACTCCGTTGCGTGATCACTTCTACCTCCCTTGAACTTGGCATAGACATAGGTTATATCGACCTGGTAGTGCAGATCGGGAGTCCAAAGTCTGTTTCCAAAGGTCTGCAAAGGATCGGGAGATCTGGGCATGGGATTAATGAGCTTTCCATGGGCAGGTTTGTCGTCTTCGACCTGGACGATCTTGTAGAGTGCTCCGTGCTTACAAGGGCAGCATATGACAGGGAAATAGATAAGGTGGTGGTACCAAGGAATTCCCTAGATGTGCTCGCGCAAGCACTGGTTGGCATGTCCATAGAGAAGCAGTGGAAAGTGGATGAGGCACTTGCCCTGGTGAGGAATTCATATACATATCACGAACTTCCTGAAGACGACTTCACAGCCACTTTGAATTATCTTTCAGGGGAAATGGAAAGTGGGGGAATATTCCCGAAGATATGGTACGACAAGGAAAACGGGACCTTTGGGCGCAAGAAAAGCTCCAGGATGATCTATTTCATGAACATAGGCACAATCCCGGACGAGTCGGACTACCATGTTGTGAATGAACGGGGGAAGCACCTCGGCCAGCTAAGTGACAAGTTCGTGGAGAGGCTCAAGGCAGGGGATATCCTAGTTTTAGGAGCCAGGACTTACATGTTCCTCCGGACTTCCAGAAACAAGGTCACTGTCAAGGAAGCCACGGGGATGAGGCCGACGGTTCCATCGTGGACAGGAGAGATGCTCCCAAGGAGCTATGACCTTGGTGTACTCATAGGCAAATTCAGGGAAGAAGTTGTAAGAAAGATTTCCAAGGGTGAGGACGTTGCCACCTGGCTCTCCGACTTCTATCGGCTGGACCAGTCCGGAGTCAATAGCATTGTTTCCTATATGCGCTCACAGATGAAATACGCAATCCCAACGGACAGGGAATTGCTCGTTGAAGGTTATGTGGACGAATCCTCCAACTATAATGCAATTTTTCATATTCCCCTGGGGAGAAGAGTCAATGACGCCCTGTCCAGGGCATACGCACAGCAGCTTTCAGACACATATTCAGTCAATACCAGGATCACAGTTACAGACGATGGTTTCATGCTAACCTACCCGAAGAAGATTGGCCTCAGATCCATAGTCAAACTGGTCAATACGGAGAACATCGATGAGCTTGTGAGAAAGTCGATTCACAATACTGAAATCTTCAAACAGAGGTTCAGGCACTGTGCTTCACGATCCTTGATGATCCTCCGCAAGTACAAGGGATATGACATTTCGGTAGCAAAACAGCAGCTTAGGAGCGACAAGGTACTGAAATCGCTGGAATCAATCCCAAATTTCCCCGTGATGAAGGAGACCTTCAATGAGATCCTGAACGACATGATGGATCTCCCACGTGCAAGAAATTATGTCACCGGTGTGGTTGACAGTTCACACTTCAAATGCATGGAATACACCAGTGAAACTTCTCCTTTTTCTCATGGAATCATCCTGGCAGGCATATCCGATGTGGTCCTGATGGAAGATAGGTCAAAGCTTCTCAGGGAGCTTCAAAGCAAGATTATAGACAAGGTATATGGCACTTCAAACGTCAGGTTTCTGATACAGGATCAGAAGCTCGTTGATCAGTATTTCAGATCGAAGATACCAAGAATTGAACAACCTGGAGACCTGGAGAAGTTCGTATCTCATTTCCTATACATAGATCCATTCAAGGCAAGGTTCAACTCGCCTGGTCCGTACTCTTCCATTCAGATCAGCGATATGATCGAGGAACGGATAATCACCGGGGGCCTGGAGTCCGTATATGTTCGCGGAACCCAGTATGCCAGCAGGGATCACGCGATAATCTGCCATTCACTTTTCGCCAAGGAGAAGGTACTTGATGACATGGAGCAGAGGGTGTATGAGAGCATAGACGATAACACTGTGCAGCAGATCAAGGGAATAACAGGGATTGATGACCTGGATTTGAAAAACGCACTAATGAGGCTAGAATCTGCATACCTTGTCCACAAGATTCATTCTGGAGGTGCGACCAGATACAGGAGGGCTGAGAAGTATCCGGAAACTGACAGAAGAAAAGCTCTGAAGGATGCTATAGTCATGATACTGGGCTCATTTGGGCCACTTACACTTGATGAAATGCTCATTAGAGTACCGGTAGAGGAGGAAATGCTTTCGACTGAACTCCACAAGCTTACCTCCACGGGAACCGTTGTAATGGACTATATCACGCCGGTGTTCTCAATGCAATATATATTGAAGAGTGACCTGGACGCTCTCCTCAACTACCGGAAAATAGACGTGAGAAGGTTGCGGCTTGGAAAGTTCCTGAGGGAGTTCAGCAGCGTTGAAACTTATATTGAATCCGCAGGGTTCTTCGCCGATCCATGGGATCTCAGGCAGAGAGTCCCAGAATACGAAGAATCAGAGATCAAATCTCTGCAGGAACAGGGGAAGATCATAAGGTGCAGGCTCATCAAGAAGCGTGAGAGTTATGTGAAGACCGAGATTGCGTCTGCGCTATACGATCTCCGGTTCGAACCACCAAAGGAAGAGGAACTACAGCTGATGAAGCTGATAGAGAACGGAGTGCATTTTGCCAAGGAGCTAATGGAACTCACCGGAATAGACAGCCGGACATTCAGGCAGTTGATCTCTCTCATGGAGTACAAGGGAAGCATCCGCAGGGCTGGCCCGAACAATTACGTTCCATTGTTCTCTTACAGGGAGCCTGGAGACGGTGAGACCGCATTGAAGACCCTGCTGTCAGTATTCGGTCCCCTTTCATTGAGAGAGATCAGCAGTACTTTCTGGTTCGATCCCTCACAAATACTAAGGGCAGGAATCATAAAACAGATCTACAGCGAAGGCGAGGTTTTCTACGGAGATCTAGAGGAAGGGAGAGATACTGCTAAGACAATGCTACTGACCATGCGAGACCCTACTGGGGCATATTTCGAGGGCCAGTACTATGGGAGCACCGGGCTGAACGCCAGGCTAGTCGGAAGCGAGGGCGATCTCGGAGATTTCAGCATGGAGATAAACGACGAATTGGCAGTTATTTCCAATGTTGAGGTCAAGTCTGGGTTAAAGGAATTCCTTGAAGGGATGAAGTCCTCAATGAAAAGGGGTGGTGTGAGGGCAGCCTTTATTGAAGGTGACGAAGGAATCCTGAAGGCATCTGAGGAACTTGGATACAGGGTAATGTCGGGGCGGGTATTCATCGGGGATACCCGCACGATGGATTTCAAAGAGGAAGATTTTCTCCAACTCTCCCTGGAGAGGATCAGGGAGCTGTCAGAATCAAAGACTTCATATTATAACTACATCAGGGAACGGTTCCTCGGCATCAGGAACGACTTCGAGGCTAACGTGCTTGGGATCAAGGACACGCTCATTGACAGCTTCTTCAGGTCAAGCCTGATTTACCAGTATAACGGGCCTTTCGATTCATCCTCTTACGGGGCAATGGATGGGATATCTCTCCTTAGATCTGTAAGGGACTACAAACTCAACCCTGCGGACAAGGAAATAGTGAGGGTTGTTCTCGAAGAGGGCGGTGTGACCGAGAAGGAGGTGATTCTGAGACTCAAGAAAGGAGTGACTGGAATTAGGCTGATTCTGAAGAATCTCTACAGGAATAACGTACTTGCAAAGGACTCTTCAAGGAGATACGTGTACGTCCCGGAAAAGCACTCCAGGGAGGAAGCACTGGGCATAATCCTCAGGGAAACGATTGCGCTATTCGGTTTCTTTGACATGGCCAGGATCAGGAAGATGCTGGGCATATTGCCCAATGATTCTGTGAGAACCGCGATATCAAATCTCGTTGAAAGTAAGCTAGTAGTGGAAGCGGTAACCCCAGATATGCCGGGAATTATTTATGTGGACTCCAGGATTGCTGATAGCACATCCCAGACAAGGAATCTGAGTTCTCACATAATAGCGCCAAAGGACTTGGTGTCCCTTTATTTCCAAGACTATGTAAGGTCCATAGCGGGTACTGCAAGTTATTACCTCTTCTGCACTGAAGGATCGGTAAAGGCAGTATTCAAAGCCAGGAAGAACGGGCGCATCCTGACCGTGGGCAAAATCCAGGGAGACAGAAGCTACCGGGAAAGCATAAAGAGGGAATTGAATTCCATAGGTTATGCAGTCAATTTTACTTGATGGGGGCAGGAGTCCAGTACGTAGTTTCCAGTCTTACATGATTACTGGAACTTGTTTCCGTGTCAGCAAATACAGAATCTGTTATCTATCTTAAATCGATTCTGTGTCATGCCATTTGAGAATGTCAACACGTACATCAAGCTTAAGGATATGGGCTTGGAAGAAGAGTTCCATCAGAACTACGAGAATGCAGTAAAAAAAGTCACGTCTTATTTCCACAAGGAGTATCCTAACCTGGCCGAGCATGAGGTTGTTGAGCAGGAAAAAATAAGGGATATCTCACCCATAGACGGCAAGGAGATTGCCACATTCCAGTCAGCATCAGAAAAGAACCTTATCGCGTCACTAAAGATCCTGAAGCAGCATTATAAGGAATGGTACAACATTGGGTACCTTGCAAGAGCAAGGATTATCCTGGGATGCGCTGATGAACTTGACAGGGAGAAATATAATTTCGCAGCCATGCTTGCATATGAAAATGGCAAGAACAGGTTCGAGGCAATGGGTGATGTTGACGAAGCGATCGACTTCATGAGGTATTATGCCATCAACCTGATCGAAAACCAGGGATTTGCAAGGTTCACGGGCAAGGCTTATGCCAACGAGGAGACCATCAGCATCATGAAGCCCTATGGGGTATTTGCGGTCATTGCCCCCTTTAACTTCTTTTCAATCACTGTGGGAATGACCGTGGCCCCGCTTGTGGTTGGAAACGCGGTCATACTCAAGCCATCATCTGACATCCCGCTTTCCTCTTACTTGTTCATCAAGCTACTGAGGGAACATGGAGTCCCATCAAATGCTGTTGCATTTGCTGCGGGTTCTGGATCCAAGGTCGGCAATTTGATCACTGAAAGCGAGTACGTTTCAGGAATAGTATTCACCGGATCAAGGGAAACCGGTATGCAAATATTCCACAATGCAACCAGGAAGGAACCCAAGGTGGTAATCACAGAGATGGGCGGAAAGGATGCCATAATCGTTACCGACAAGGCGGACATCGGGAAGGCAGTTGAAGGAGTGGCGAGGGCTGCATACGGGTACGGCGGACAAAAATGCAGCGCATGCTCACTTGTCTATGTTCAGGAGGGGATCTATGACAAATTCATGGAACGCCTCGCTGAGAGGACGAAGGCAATAAAACCGTCTGATCCAAGGAAAATGGATTCGTTTCTTCCTCCTGTTGTCAACAAGGCAGCATTCGACAAGTACAAGCAGCTATGCAAGGTGCTTCCTGGGGAAGGAAAGGTCGTTTGCGGGGCAACAGAGAAGGAAGGTGAAGGCTATTACGTAAACCCGACCATTGTGTCAGATCTCAAGACCGACTCCTTCGTACTCAAGGAAGAGCTTTTCCTACCGATCCTGGGTGTCGTTAAGTTCAAGACTCTCAAGGACGCGGTGGATGAGATCAACAAGTCCGAGTACGGACTCACTGGTGGAATTTTCACGGAGGACAGGAAGGAGATTGATTACTACTTCAACAATGCAGAGGTTGGCGTGATATACGCTAACAGGGCTAGCGGCGGATCAACTGGTGCAATGGTAGGTTCCCAGCCTTTCGTAGGCTGGAAGATGAGCGGAAACACCGGAAAAGGTACCGGTTCTTTCTATTACCTGCAGCAGTTCCTCAGGGAGCAGTCACAGACAATCGCTCATTGATCCACTAGGCTCTTCCTCAGGGTGTTTAGATCTGTTGTGGTAACATCCTCGTAGCCAAGGGCCCCAACAAGGTTCCTCTCGACAGCCAATGCCGCATCCTTCAGGCTTGGCTCCAGGCCGGTCTCGTTTTTGATGCTGGTCATTACTTCAGGATCGTATCCGCATGGCCTGATATTGCTGAACATTGAAAGGTCAGTACTAACATTCAGTGCAAGGCCATGGAAGGTTGTGAATTCCCTGAGTGCAAAACCATAGGAACAGATCTTCCTGGTTCCTATCCATGTCCCAGTCTCCTTTCCCAGCCTGAGCTCAGACTTGATCCCGATGTCAAGCAGATAGAGACTGATCGCTTCGCCAACCCTGGTAATGAGGTCCTTGACATTGAACCCTCGATCCTTCAGGTTAGTAATGAAATAGGTCACCAGTTGTCCTGGGCCATGGTAAGTCCACTCTCCCCCTCGCTCCACCCTTAGCCACTCATGCCCTTTCGGGCCAACTTCGTTTTGCGGGGTATGAATTCCTGCAGTGTATACATGAAAATGTTCAGTGAATATGATCACGTCATCAATCCGGTTATTGTTTCTCAGGCCAACAAGGTGCCTTTGAAACTCGAGCATTCCAGAGTACTCGGACTGGCTTAAGGGAATTATACAAACGCGATTCAATGATTTCCTGATTGCATCACCTGTAAATAGGATGATCGAACGCACTTAGGATTATTTCAGAAATATGTCTGCAAACCCGATATTTTGTGCCCAGGGATCCTGATTATAATTAAATATTCTAGCAGATTTATACCTGGAAATTTATGATTTGTTTGGTTAATTCTTTGTAAATGATTTTCGGCAGGGAAATATAAGAATTCAATATATATGGCTCGTGACCGAAACCCTTTCAGACACGGAGATCAGGATTCTCTCCATCATTTATGAAGGAAGAATAAAACCTGCAGATATTGCAAGGGCAATTGGCCTGACACTACAGGGTACCATCTATCACCTCAGGAATATCGAGAAGGCAGGTTTCATAGATGAAAACTACAGGATCACCAGCAGCGGTTATGAGATACTGTATGAGTCATTAAAGACAATACGGGAAAGGATAGGGAAGACGCTTTCGGAACTGGAAGGAACAAGAACATGGGAAGCAATCTGTTCTGAAGATGTTGTAGATGGCGATCAGGTTTACCTATACATGGAAGGTGGATTTCTCCACTGTAGCAAGTCCAGGATAACTTCTGCTAAGGGAATATGCACACTCAGTGCCAGAGGCGGCTCCATAACCGGCGTTGAAAAGGTCAGCGGAATCGTAGACGTAGATCTGAGAGATGTGCCGATCATCATTCTACCCGACCCGGACGAGGATTGCAGGATAGAGAGAATCGTGAAAAATGCAGCCCAAGCGATGAAGGAAATGCAAGACTTTGAGATATTTGTCGTCGGCGAAATGGCCCACAGCGTTGTCAGACAACTTGGGCTAACGGAACGCTCGAGCTTTGCGCCTCTGGAGTCTGCATTTGACGCTGCCTCAAGAGGATTGAACTGCTGTGTTGTCTCCTCCAGACGCAGGTTCCTGTACGAGAGCAGGAAGCTTGAGGAGCTGGCAAGAAAATATCCTGTGGTAAAGAATTACGTGCTCAGCGTATAATTGTACACGTTGATATATACATTTGACAATATACTAATGCAATTATTCAAAATTGGCTTAGGCTTTCCCTAAAGTATTACGTTTCACACATAATTAACAATTGGGGGCTAGTCATAAAATATTTAAATACAAGATATTAATTCTTTCCTTACATGGTTTCAGTGGGTGGCAGCGTTGGAGGAAGATGAAGATGGCCGTGGGGGTGCAGATCGTTGCAGATCTCTACGGTGTCGATGAGGAGCTAATTTCGGAGTCTAGTGGAGTATACGAGATTATCGAAAATGCAATCAAGGTGGGGAGACTCACTAAGATATCCTCGGATTACTACCAGTTTCAGCCTCGGGGAGTAAGCGGCGTAGTTTTGCTTGCTGAATCTCACCTTTCGTTCCATACATGGCCGGAGCACAATCTCGTTACGCTGGACGTATACACATGCGGAGATCCGGCGAGTGCCGATGCAGCTTTTAACTACATCGTCAGGCGCCTCTCTCCTACGTCAGTGGAGTACAAGAAAATGACCCGGGGAACTTTGGTGGACGAGGAAGTTCGGGTGGCCAAGCCCCAACACATACTCATCGAATGAAATTTCCGGGCGAGCCTAGTAATTTTCTTTTGGTTCTCGCCCTTTCAATATTGCAGGTTTATTTTTTAACCAATCACCCCTATTTCTTGTCCAATCTTGTGCTGGCTGCCTTGACTGCAGCCACCTCGATGGTACTTCTTTATGCTGCAGGTGAGATGTTTTACGAGAACATAGTTGGCATGGAAAAGCGTTTCCTGCATAATCCTCAAGGAGCCGTAGTCATCTTGCTTTCGATTGCATCAGTGGTCGATGAGATATTCCTGATTGGGGTGGCAACCATTGAAGGTCTTGGTTCAGTAGGCCTTGGTGCCATAATAGGTTCAAATGTGTTTATTGCTGGAGTCTATGTTGCATACCTTGTGATCAAGAGGAAAAAACACTATGCTCCTAGGATGGACTTTGCGGTAATCATAACCGGAACCGGGTTGCTGATCCTTTCCGGAATTCTATTCGGCCGAATAATAATGATAATATCTGTTATCCTCTTGCTGGCATTTGCAGTTTTCCTGTTGGAGTTCAGGAATCGAGTAACGGTGATTGCAGAAGTAGGGGTCGCGAGAAGGCCACAAGCGCTGCTGATAATCCTCGGCCTTGCGGGGATAAGCCTGGGGGCGTACAACGTAGTGCACGCAACGGAAGCCATATCAGGGTTTCTCGGTATCAGCAGTTTTTTTGCCTCTTTCATTATTCTTGGCGCTGCAGCTTCTATTCCAGAGGATTACCTGGTATGGCTCGCCCTTACAAAGAAAAGGGAGGCTGTTGCCGATGGAATAGTATTCCAGTCAACTATCTACAAGGAAATGCTGCTCCTCCCCATAGCTTCTCTCCTGCTAGTAATTTATGTCGGCACCGATGCACTAGTCACTCTTGCCGTGTTGTTTGCACTGACCTTAATGCTAGCTGTCATGGGAAAGAGAAATGGGGACTGACACAGTCTATGCTTTTGTTCCCCAGAAAATGTTTTCCTTTCTCTTGATTTTGATGATCTCCTCTAGGGTCTGCATCGTGTCGGAATCCATGTTGTTTTTCCGCAGATCTCTCACGACATTCTCGGTGATGTCGACATAGAGTGCTTCGCTGGGAAGGATCTGCCTGTGAAGTGTAACTCCATCGATTGCAACTGCCACCTCCGAGCCTGATTCAGCGAACTTTTTGCTTACCTCCCCGTCCCTTATGCTCTTTATTGTCCCTCCGTAGCGGCCGTCCGCCTTGATCAGGGAATCGCCGACCTTGATTCTTCCAGAGGTCACCCTCACACCAACTATAACTGGTTTGGTCGTCCTGAATATGTATTCCGGCATAATTACTATCTTCGAGGGGATAGGCATGGAGCCGAGCCTCTCCTCCTCAAGTTCATTTTTCTTCATCTCCTTCCATTTTTGGGTCTGGTCCACCAGTGAATAGATGATGTTTCCATTTAGGATTGCAACGTCTGTCCCCAATGATGCAGACTTGGCCTCAGGAAGCACCGAGACATTGAAAGCAACAATTATTCGGTCAAGTGGATTGTTCATCGTAGCAGCGTCCACGATATCTCTCCTGGTTACATTGCCTATGGAAGCAGTCCTAATCTTTATGTCTTGCTCTGCGAGTTCATAGCAGACGGCTTCTAGTGAACCCAGGGCGTCAGCCTTGACCATGATGCCATCGGATGCAAGCTGTATGTTCGGCTTGGACTCTTCCAAAATTGTCCTAAGCTGTTCCGTTGCATCACCTTTAACTACGAAGAGTGGAGAACCTGGAATGACTTCGTATTTGTCAGCGATGAGAAGCCTGATTCCAGCCGCAGCGCTGACCCTTTCTCTTTCCTTGAGATCTTTCTTGTTTCTACCCGCATTGACATAGAGGGCCTTTATCTTGGTTATTTTAGGTCCCTCGCTTGTGTTGAGAGCAATGCTGTCACCCCTCCTGATTTTCCCCTGGAAGAGAACAGTATCAAGCGTTGTTCCAACAGAACTCTCGACCTTGACCTCTATGACAGTTCCTGCGCCAGAATCATCGCTCTTCAAGGAAATTTCTGACTCGAGGAATCTCTGAGCCAACCCTGAGAGCATCATAAGAAGATCTGAAACTCCAATCCCGAGCTTAGCGCTCACAGGTACAATTGCAAGAGTCTTGGAAAAGTCACCGATCCTGTCATACCTGTCAGCGGAAAATCCCTGGCTATAAATCGCACTGACGAGATTGTAGAGCTTGCTCTCGAGTCCTTCGACATACTCAGGTCTCTGGTCTTTCAGGAATTCTTTGAATGTAGTATTTTTTGATGGCCTGAAGAGATCTATACCGTCTATCTTGTTTGCGGCTATCACAAACGGAGTCTTGAACTTCTTTAGAATGTTAATGGATTCTATAGTCTGTGGTTTAAGTCCTTCGTTGATATCGATCACTAGAATTGCAATGTCCGCTAAGGAACCACCTCTGGCCCTCATGTTAGAAAATGCGACATGTCCTGGAGTGTCAATGAACAAAAGACCCGGAATCTTAAGTTTGCCGCCCCTCAGCAGATCTTTTGCAGTTTTCTCAATGCTAAGGGCGTCTATCTCAGTTGCGCCAATACGTTGAGTGATTCCACCCGCCTCAGCTTTGGCTACTGAAGTGCCCCTTATCGCGTCAAGAAGTGTGGTCTTTCCATGGTCAACGTGCCCGAGAACGCACACAATTGGCTCCCTGAGAGCCTTTTCTTTTTGTTCCATGTGATCACCTTCAAATTAACTGCTCATCCCCATAACTAAATTCATGTAATTCGTTCTCGGCAAAAAAGATTGAGCCTTCGTGCTGATATGCGTCAGTAGAATCAGAAGCGTGCACTATGTTGTTCTGGATACTGAGGGCGAAATCACCCCTTATTGTCCCTGGATTTGCTTTGGAGCCGTCGGTGGCGCCACACATTCCCCTTACAACGGAAATTGCATTATTGCCCTCAAGGATCATTGCTACGATGGGGCCCGATATGATGTACTGAACCAGGTCCTTGAAAAAAGGCTTGTCCTTATGCACCGAATAGTGTTTCTCTGCCTTGGCCTGCGTGAGTTGCAATTCCTTCAGCGCGATAAGCCTGAGGCCCTTTCTCTCGAACCTAGAAATGATTTCCCCGACGAGCCTTCTCTTGAGTCCGTCAGGTTTTACCAGTACGAGAGTTCTTTCTGCCGCCAATTCAATACCTCACTGTGAAGTCTTCTTCTGGGCATCCTTGAGGCTGTGAAACTCCTTTGTCCATCTTATCCTTCTAGGGACCCTCTTGAGAACTAGCATGTTAACCCTGCATTTTCTAGAGCAAAAGTTCAGTATATTGCCATCTTTCCTTACGAAGATTATGCCAGTCCCGGGCTCTATGTTGGTACCACAAAAGTTGCAGTTCTTTGCCGTAAGATATCACCTTATGGATAGTTTCTTTGCCTCTCTGGCAGTTTCTCTTAGCATTACCACGTCGCCGATCCTTACCGGTCCCATTACGTTCCGAGTAATGATCCTTCCCTGGTCCCTGCCAGATAGAACCCGCACCTTCACCGTAGTGGCTTCTCCAGCCATCCCGGTCCTTCCCATCAACTCCAGCACTTCTGCTGGGGTTGCATCATCTGCCATCGATATTCACCGCTTATTTCTTGATTCCATCGAGTTCGGACTTGATCTTGTTGAAAAGATCAGCGTTCTTTCCAAAATCGACAACTGAGATCGAGGCTGCGGACGCAATTCCCACTCTGCTTCCAAGATCTGCCCTCTTCTTGACATAGACAAATGGAACTTTTCTCTCGTCACAAAGGGCAGGGAGATAGTACACAACTTCCGGGGGGGAAACATCCTCGGCGATGACAATTAATTTGCTTTCTCCTCGCTCGATGGACTTTATGACCTCATTAGTCCCCTTCTTGATCTTTCCATTTCTGAATGAATTCTCGACGAGATCTAGAACATTCTTTTCAAGGCTCTCGGGAGTTTCAAACCTTATATACGATTCTTTCTCCATATGAATCTCCTTCACTTTTTAAGTGAAATGGGGAAGCCAAGACCGTATTTATATTCTTTGCAGGAGAGTGGTTATTCCCAATATGCGAACTAGTTGATTCATGTCATTATTTTCAGCTGGCTTGGATGAATCCATACGGTGTTCAACTTGTTGATTGTTCTGGGTGCGAGAGGTTCAATGCGGAAAGTCAGGGGACGCCGAACGGATTGCGTTGATGAAATCAGCAGGGATTCCAACAGCAATAAGATATTCCCAGTTAGGTATCATCCCTGCTTCTATTGCGTTGTTGATGATTTCCGGAAGCGAGAGGTATTTCATATCAGGCGCATATGCTGTACCCATTATCCACGGGGGAGTATGGAAGTAGTCAGGGCTCATGTCAGAGCCAACTGTACCAAGCACCTCACCGAATATCTCCATTATTCTCTGGTTGTAATACCACTTCTTGGTTGTGCTTGAGAGAAACATCCCTTTGGGTGAATAGACGCTCCACGATATCCCGTATTTGTCTTCCACCCCTTCATAGTTGCACGTTTCTCCAAAATCATCTGCTATGGATCTCGGCGGTCTCTCCTCTATTCCCGTCTTCTCATTTACTACCTTAATGGAGAGTCTTGAATTCGCCGACGAGAAACTCCTTCTGATGAGACTCATCAGTTCAAACTGTTCTGCGTCAGAAATTGTCTGGTCATTTCCCATCTGGTCAAGTATCGACGCATAATCCTTAACATCCGAGTTAATAATCACACGTAGATAATAATTAAATCTATCTCCCGTCATCTAGTTCCATCCCAGACCTGATCGATAATTTAACAAAATTTGGTATATAATGATAACGTTTTGTTGATTGCTTATTTGATCATTTAAAAGATTATACGATCCTTGTGAAGGGTAACTCGGGAATCGAGGAAAATGCATTCAGTAATATATCACCTACAATTTTGGCCCTAAGGTGCTAGTTTATGTATGATGCTTTAAGATCATATTTGACTTCCGTCCATTCCCTGGGCTTACAGACTGAAACGGTGATAAAGTTCTCCGTACAGGAAGATGGAAAGAAGGAGTTCTATGTAATCGATCCTTTCAGCGTAAGGAATATCTGCATGAACTGTAGCTTAAGCCGCGAAGAACTTCCTCAAGCACTGAAAGCTTCAGGGATGGCTGGCAAAATAATTGAAATTGAAGCAAGGGCTTTTGAATCAAACACTGAGTACTCAATGAAATATAGTACTTACACCGATGGCACTTTTTTAGGGGCCATTGAAGACCTTACCTCGTCCCAGTTTACCTCTGACCCTTCGCCAACGGGCATAATGAACCTGCTTACACACCTGATCTCGGCGCGAAATGTGGAGAGAAATGGCAAACCGGCTACAGCCGAAGAGGCAATTTTTGAGATAAAGAATGAAGTAGGGAT
>JAKAFX010000077.1 GCA_021817735.1 Thermoplasmata archaeon
TAACCGGATTTCAGTGCCTGGACAAGATACACCATAAGCAGGCATAAGAGAAAAATAAAGGAAAGACCCGCTGCACCCACAAGATATCTCGCTGCAATTATTTCGCGTCTGGTTACAGGCCTTACCAATACCGAGTCAATGGTTCTATCCGATACCTGCTTTCCCAGCACCCAGTATCCCAGAACAATTCCAGCAAAGGGCGTGACCAGGAACAGAATGGCAGCTGAGGGATTAAAACTGAAATCGTTGAATGCAAGTATAGAGCTGGATGGGGAAAACTGTGTTGAGTATTCAGAGTAGGAGTTAGTCTTGTAATTAAGGTTACCCTGGATGCAGCCCAGCTGAGAGACCGGGATTGAGATGATCTGCACTGGTTCTGTGAAATTATACTCCTTGGAATAATCACCGTTTGGCGTGCTGAAAAACTCGGTATCTATCCTGCTATTGAGGGCATCTTTATGGAAGTTGACTATGAGGAAGTAATATGTCGAACTGCCCTGGACTGGAAATATCTGGCTTATCCCTATGCCGGGATTTGGTGACGAGATTGCTACCGGGTAACTGGTACCGGTGAATGTTCCACTTGCGCATCTCACAGAGTACTTTTCTACTGGGCAATTCTCGTAGTTGGAGAGAAACGTCGATCTGAAGAAAAGGGAATAATTGGCATATCCGCTGGATGAGGTTACCGTGCTCTCTCCAGTCTTTAACAATGACTGCTGGGAAAAATAGAGACTGATGCGCGCTCCGCTCACAGGTTGGCCATCTTGATATGCGAGATAATTCATGAGGTAGATCGAGTCGTTTTGGAGGTAGTATCCGGAGACAAGTACCGGTCTGTGTTCGGCAACTATGTTACTGACGTTGGAAGTGCTTGCAACGAGTGATCCGAGGAGTATGAACAGTACTGCAGCTAAAACCAAACCCCGGCCACCGAGTAAACGCCTGAAATCAGTCCTAAACCGTTTCATCCACTTTTGCAATGAGTTGTAAGAAAGCATTCTCAAGACTTCCCGCTTCTCGCGTTATCGAAGAAACCATATACCCTTGCCTGACAAGTTCTGCATTAAGTTGGACAGAGTCCAGTGTTGGGTTACTGATTTTGTAGTTCTTTCCGATTGACGTGACTGATCCATAAACCATCAGGTGCTTTTCAGTCTCAACTGTCGCGTTTTCGATCCTGACATTGATGCTGCTGTGGCTCTCCCTGTACATGTCCTCAGGCAGCAATTCTCCAACCACTTTTCCCCTGTGGATCACGATCAGGCGATCTGCAATTCCCTCCAGCTCTGTAAGCGAGTGGGTAGAAAGGAATACACAGCGGTTTTCCTTCCTGAACTCGCCTATGGTCTCCCTGACGATTTTCATGCCAGCAGGATCCAGCCCGTTAAGCACTTCGTCAAGAATCAGGTTGGGAGGATCGTTGATGAGAGAAGCCGCTATCGCAAATTTCTTGGCCATACCAAGTGAAAATTTTCCAAGCTTCATGTTTCGCTCCTCTCCTAGACCAACCCTTTCCAACGCAGATAGGGCAATTTCTCGGGAATCTGCTTTCCCATAAGAATAGAAACTTGCCATGTATTCCAACAGATCTCCTGCCTCAGCACCGGGATCGAAATACGACTGGTCAGGAACGAGGCCTAGTCTGGCAGAAGCTTTAACTTTCTCCCTCTTCAAGTCAAGGTCATCTATAAAAACGTTCCCGGAATCTGGTTCTAGAAGGCCTGAAATTATACGGATCGTTGTGGTCTTCCCTGCGCCGTTCATTCCTATGAAGCCAGTTACTCTCCCATCGGGAACGACCATGGAAAGAGATTCAATGGCGGGTCTTGTGCTCCTCCTGAATCTCTTCCCTATGGTTTCAACCCTTATCATTTGAATTAGAAATCCCACTCTCGATATTTATAATATTCTAACCCTTGGATGTTAAATTATTCCGGGCATTTGGTGAAAATCAAAATATCACCGGTGACCATGGAACTCCCAATGAGTGTGGATAAGCAGAAAATGCAGGCTGCTGAAGAGGCATCAAAACTGATTCATGACGGTATGACCGTGGGTCTGGGAACGGGGTCCACTGTGGCACATCTCCTCGCCATTCTCCAAGGGAAACTCAGGGAACTCAGGAACGTAAGATGGGTTGCAACTTCTGAGGATACTGCAAGAAAGTGCGCCGAGATGGGCATATCAACCGACTCGGACCTGGAGACCCCCCTTGATCTGGACATCGACGGGGCCGATGAGGCAGATCTGGAAGGTAACCTGATTAAAGGCGGGGGAGGAGCACTCCTGAGGGAGAAGATAGTTGCAAGGAACAGCCGGAACGTTATAATTATTGTCGATTCCGGGAAATTGAAGAAGGATGGAATTGGAGACTTCGGCATTCCAGTAGCTATTAGCCCTCACCTTATGACATTGACTTTAAGGAACTTAGAGGAACTAGGGGGGAAGTGCACACTTCGAGGGAATGGGAATTACAGGACTGATGATGGAAATGCTATTGCAGACTGCCATTTCGGGAAAGTCAAGCATCCGGAGCTCCTTGAAGCCAGGATAAAGCTGATTCCGGGAGTGGTGGAGGTGGGTATATTCCACAATCTCTGCGATATGCTGATTGTCGGAGTCGATTCAGGCACTGAGAAATACCAGTTTAAAAGACGTGGCCCCAGTTTTTTAAAATAATTCCCGGGGCAAATTTTTCATTATTTCTGGAATGACTTAAGCTCGGATATGGTCTGGTTGATTTCAGCTATCTTGTTGCTGAGATCGAGGATAATCTCCTCAAGTATTGCGTTGAAGTCCTTGGAGAGTTTGTACCCGTGAATTGGTCTCCCCTTTCCCTCCTTCTTCATGTTGCGTTTGTTGATCCAGCCTTTCCTCCTCAACCACTGCATTGCAATCGAGACCTCAGGCTGTCTAAGACCTGTTTCCCTTTCTATTTCCACGCTGGTTATTTCGCCTTTGTCCCTGATATACACCAGTGTGAATGCCACACTTCTTGGGATATCCGATATAATCAGAAACTTGGCTAGCTTATTGCTTTCGTCAGAAATTGCCATTATTATCTGTACAACATATATTGATAATATAAATATTTATGGTAATATAAATGGTTTATCTTGAATCGGCAATTTCAGGACTTTGCCAATGCTTCGAGCTTGCTTATCACGGTGTACAGCAGGGTTCTTCCAAGTTGTGGAACGTTGGGATCGTTGGTAAGCTCATCCAGCCTTGATATCACGGTGGCACACCTCAGGTCAAGGCTTTCGTTTTGCTTCCCAAGGGTCGCCTTTGAATCGGTCGCCTGTTTCCTTATATTCTTTGGAACTGAAGTGTCCTGCGATAGTTCATCAAGCAAGTACAAAACCTCATCAAACAACTGCTTGTTCATTTCTTCTTCACCTCTCCATGATTGTTCCGGTATCTTTCACGGTGGACAGCACCATCATGGTCTTGGACTCCTTTACCCCGGGCAACTTACTCATCTCTTCGACAAGAAACTCCTGGAGGTTCCAGAATTCAGGAAATCTGACCTTTATGACGACGTCAAAGTCTCCAGTTACTATAAAGACATCTTCTACTCCCCGGTGGCCAGAAAGATTTTTTGCCACCTGGTCGACCTTGTTCACGTCTGTCTTGATGCCAACAAGTGCAGTGACAATCTTTCCCTCATAGTACTTCTTGATGCTTGCTGAGACCGTAGAAACATCCATATCCTCACTGTGATCCACTGCCCTTCCCATAAATCTCTACCTCTACCGTAAAATAGACGGATTCGAAGATAGTAAATTGCAAGGTATTATAAAAGCAATCTACAGCGTGGTGCACGATATTTGAAAAGAGCGGGATTCATAACAATCCAAAGACAGACTGGGAGGGTTTCTAGCATGGGATCGAATTACAGGGTTCAAGATCATCGATGTTCAAGCCGCTTCATGGGCAAAATTATTTATGGAGATGTAAATCACTTGAAGTTCCCGGCTTAGCTCAGTTGGTAGAGCGGCGGACTGTAGAGGAATCTCCTTAGATGGACTACCGCCGTAATCCGCAGGTCTCTGGTTCAAATCCGGAAGCCGGGATAACATTGTTTCAGGTTATTGTCCAAGGTTGATGTCATTTTTGCCATACCTGTAGCCCACAGATATGAAACCCGTATGCCCTATACCCTTGCTGTCTGGTCTTGTGGCGTCTTTCCGGACAATCAGGTTCCTGCGTGTCAGTTCCAGGGTAGTGTGATGGAAAATATTGTTCTCTTCCATTGAAATCACTGTCTTCTCAACCTGGTTGAAGTTGGGTGAGTAAGATACCAGAGTTCCTCCTTTCTTCAGAAGCCTGGAGCAACTTTGGACAGCGTCCCATGGGTCCGGTATGTCAAGAAATATGGCATCGTACTTTCCATTATCATCAAAACTCCTTATGTCACCGATTATGCATTCGTGAGTAGATTCTAGTCCAAACCGCCGCAGGTTGTTTCTTGCGACTTCTATGTTTTCGCTGCTGATGTCTATTGACTTCAGCAGACCCTCACTACCGATCTCCCATAATATGAACGCGGATAGCATCCCTGAGCCGATCCCGGATTCGATCACCCTTGAACCCCTGGTAATGCCAGAGAGGGAAATCATAACGGATGCATCATGAGGAAGGATCACTTGAGGACCTCTCTCCGCAACCATAGGCGCAAATTGCGGCCTGAATGGGACTGATACGAACCGGCTGTTACCTAAGAAAAACATGTCGCCCGTTTCGAGAACTTGCCCAGGGTTCAATTTATATGAATTTTTCCCGATTACCAGTACTCCAGCATCCTGGTCATGAGTTCCACTATCTTCCTTCCCGATAATAACATTCATTGGAAGCTAAATGAAGAGTGCCTATTGATTACTTACTGTGCCTGCAGGGTCAAGATAACTAATCGGAGTACTCCGTCTCAAGGCCCATTCTGAGCCATTTCTGTATTCCGCCATCGACCGAGAATACGTTGGTGATGCCATTGTCCATCAGATACTGGCAGGCATAGTAACTTCGGTGCCCGCTATTACAGATCACTGCTATATCCTTGTCCCGGTGTTTCCTGAGCTCTTCCAGGCGGTCAGGTATCTCCATCATGGGCATCAGCACAGACCCCTTCACATGGCCGGTATTGCTGTCAAATTCCCATGGTTCCCGAACGTCAAGGAACAGTACCTTATCCTCCCCTTTGTTCTTCAGTAGGTCAGACACCTCGAGAGGAGTTAGTATTCTTACGCTTCCGTCGTTCTCATTGCTCATTCAGTCTATCCTACAGGACAACCAATAATTAA
>JAKAFX010000078.1 GCA_021817735.1 Thermoplasmata archaeon
TCAATTCCCGGGTTTTTATCTTCCTTCTGGAGCGGGTGGGTCTTGATGTATGCTTCATTTTCCGGCCTGATCATTATCTCTGATACAAATGGAGCAAGCTGGCTCTCCATGATTCCCGGAAAAACAATGCTCCTGTCAAAATAATAGAAGTCACGGCCGATAACGCTCGGAATTACGGCAGATAACATGGATCTCATCTCCGCTGGTACTCCAGGCAGCGAAACTATGATCTTTCCGTCGTATTTCAACAACATTCCCGGGGCACTGCCTACACTGTTTTGTAAAGCTTCAGACCCCTCAGGGAGCATGGCCATCTTCCTTCTGGCTTCCGTCATCTCGACTTTCATTATTCTGAACTTAGTAGAAAGCATGCGGATTGCTTCCTGATTCTCGACGATCCTTAGTCCAAGTGCCTTGCCGATCGATGCAAGTGTCATGTCATCAAAGGTAGGGCCAAGCCCGCCAGAAGTGATTATTACATCTGCCGTCTGGAGTGCCCTCCTTATGGCATCTCCTATGCTTTCTGGTGTGTCCATCACAACCATCCCTGAAGTGACCTCTACCCCGTGATCAGTCAGCATCTTCGCGATTTCGGTAAAATTTGTATTAACCGTTCTGCCCTTGAGCAGTTCGTTCCCTATTGTGATAATACAGGCAGACTTCCATTTGCCCGTTGATGCCATTAACTGACCTTCGTTCCGCAGCTCGGACAGTACCGCATATTTGCGTCCAGGCTGTAGCCACACTCCTGGCAGTATTTGACCGTTGCTGGAGGTGTGTTCTCAGTTCTCTGCAGAGCAGTAGTACCTGCATCCTCTGCATCAATAACGTCTCCCCTGGGCCCCCTTTGTTGTGCAGATTTCTTTCTTGCTTCAGATGGTGAGTTTACATGCATTACTCCCACGTTTGTGGTTCCAGCTTTGGCCCGAGCCATCTCGAGTTTCCGCCTGTAATCTTCATCGGATGTCCTTCTCCGCTCCTCATCATGAACTCGTTTTGCATCAATGGCCCACTTGGTAATATTCTCCTTCCACAGGGTGGGATCCTTAACCTGAAACCTGACTACCTGCTTTGATCCCTTGGAATCGTACTCAACCGAAAATGTCTTCTTGGTGAACAGTTTGAATCTTGGAACCGCGGTGGTTACGTTCGCTACCTCGTAAAGTTCTATCTCTTCGGATACTGCTGGTGAAGTAGCGCTAAACATACCTCTCCGCCCCTTTCTCTCGTAAATAAGTCTCCTGTCAGTGAGGAAGAGATTCCCCTCCGATACATCTTCCTGTCCGGAGATGAAAACGACATATTCCTTCATTATCTCTTTCTCTGTGGGTTCATAGATGGGCATTATCATCGCATAATATCTGCATATAAACTCTTTTTCATTGCAATAATACCACTGTTGCTCTTAATTCAAGTACCTTCTCGGATCATTGTAGAGGTGAATTATTCCGTGGCCGGTGATCCATAATTGATCCAGGAAAGATTACCTGAAGGAAGAAATCCGTTCACTGTCAAAAATCATGAAATAAAAAGAAGAAGATCAGGTAACGATAACTGTGTAATCAGTTGTCGCTGCCAGAACTTCCTGAATCTTTGCTGCTCTGATCGTTTCCCTGACCGTCATCGCCGGTCTGGTCGCCGGAGTGATCTCCGCTTTGTGCCGCCTCTACAGACATGACGGAGTCGGTCGCATGGTTGACCTCGACATCATAGGTATGACCATTTGGTGCAAGTACCGTGACATCCACGACTGCAGTACCATTTTCAGTGTCATTTTCGACCTTCAGCACTTGAGCTGTGCCGTTTCCCGGATAGTGCTGATCGACGTAAGCAATCGCGGCCTGTTCTGCTGCTGTCAGGTTACCACTAGTTGCATTGCCCTGGATAAGGTGCCCCATTGTGCCGGTTGCCGCTGATCCTGCTGCAACCCCAGAAGTCACAACCACCAGAGCCACCACAACCTTTGCAAGTATTGATAGCAATCTTCTTTTCACCTCCTGATACAGTCAAATAGCAGCTTGGGTAAACCATTATGGAACAGTGCTGTTCCATAAGGTTATTAAACCGATTCTGAGATAAAGAGCCAATGAACCGATACATGGTGCTCCTCGCATTGGGAGTATCATTGTCCCTAATATTCGCATCCTCCATGTCTTATGCTGATGGCAACGAGGACAGGGTCACGCTATCAACCGCGCCAAACGTTACAGTGAGCCTTGCGAACAACACCACTGTTAATGTGTCATATTCTGAGCTCTTTGTGGGAACATCCCAGGGGGTGGTAGGTGCTGCCCTAGGTGCTCAGAACTGGAACATTACGAAAACCTCGTCTGGATTTTTGTACCGATCGGCTTTCGATCTCCAGCCAGTTGCTGGGTCTGACAGCGCGGACCTGTACCGGAGCATCATGAATCTCAGTGATAGTTCATTCGTGGGAAACGATTCTACGACATCGCTGCCTGTCATCGTGACAATCACGGTAAGTCATTACAATGGCAGCATTTCCACCTTGAACGTAAAGAACATAACCGGGCTTGGGAACAATTCTATCACAAATATCAATATCTCAACCCTCAAGTTATCTTTCAACATTTCGTTCAACCTTACGGCGCAAATGGTTCTCAATGGAAGCACAAATGTGGTGATCGTTCAGTCGCTCCATGGTAGCGACAGTTCCAGCGAATTTGATGCAGAGCAGGTGGACACGTACGAAAGATCCTCTGAACTGGGCAATGGAATTGCCCTGATGAATAACAGCATATCCGACCTCAGGGCGGTCTACTGGTGGAACAACAACTTCACCTACAATGGGAACAACGGCAAGGATTATGCGGTAATGGTACCTGGAGACAGTATTAACCAGGTTGCGTTCGTCTTCAACACGCCCGCTTCGCAGGGAATATACAACCTTACTCAGGATCCTTACCTTTCTGTAAACGGGGCAAATCTTGTTGGAGGGGTCGTTTTCATAAATACTCAGCCTGTAATCAATTTCTTCCTACAGCACATTGAATTCTATGCAGCAGGGATAGCAGTTGGATCTGTTGCATTCATGGTTCTCTACAGCGCCTACAGGAAGAACAGGATCAGGATCTAAAGCTCATCGAGTAGCCTGAAAATAGAATAAGCAATGGAATCAATGAAACTCTTTCCATATTTTTTTAAGTAGCGGACTATGTACTCCCTGTTTAGAAGTACTATCCTTGCATGATCTCCCTCAACTTCGTATGAGAGAATCCCACTCTTACCCATATCCTCCAGGACCCGCAATATCCTGTCATTGATCCCGTTTATCTCGCTTTCTCCAGCAATTGCAACCCGTATTATGATCTCCCTTGAAACCTGGTTCCGGAGATAAATCGCCAGGTTTCTTTCCAGCACTGTGTCGGAACTACTTGAAAAAAATCGGACTACCCGATCATCCTTAACAGAATATATCTGACCCATCCTTTCCAGCTGGTACAGGTGGTAATCTAGCTTTCCCACTGCTGATCCAGTCCTGCGCTGGAGCTCCCTGAAGTGAAGTCCCGGATTCTCCATTATTATCTGTAGCAACCTGTCCCTGAATGACTCCGTCTCGTTCAACTAACGCATTCCCTTCAGTATCATCAGGTAAATCACCACCAGGATTGAAAAGGCCAGCACTATCCCTGGATAGGAAGCAGGAACATTGACATAACCAAGCATGAGGAGAAATGTAAATAACAGGTATGCCAGGATGAATAGTGAGATCAGTGCCATTGCGGTCAAGATCCTCACCTTCCTTATCCTGAGCGTCCTGACAGTTCCAAGCAGAATAATCAGATCTATCACTACCGAGAGACCCAGTATGAAGAAGAGGAAATCAAGGGTAAAGGAAGCATATGTGTTCATCGATAAAGATATCAATACTAGTTCTTTAAACCGATTGCTGCAACCACCGGAACATGCATGGGCAGTCGAGTTATCATCTCCACCTCAGTTCGTATAACCAATAATTAAATAATGAGCAACGATAATTCAGGGAATCAATGGAGTACATCCTGTTTTTTCTGCTGCTGATAATATTCTTTTCGGTTTATACTATTGGCCCCTCAGTGGTCGCTCTTGTCCACACCTACTTTGGAGGCAAACAGTTCCGGGAATTCAAGGCGGGCCTTAATCCAAACTCCGTCAGGGCTCCACCGAAGTCCAAGATTGTTTACCTGATGCTAACCATTGATTCGGCCTTCATTCTTCTTCTTACTTTCCTTGAAATACTCGGCTCATTCTTCCTGTTCCTGCTCCAGCTGCTTGTCACTGGATATGACCAGCTGCTCTTCGTATTCTATGTGGCTGCTCCTGGCGCCTTGCTGGCCTACATGGCCTACTCCACGTATAACGACGTAAGGTATAACAGGATTAGCGCTGTGAAGTACGAGATCGTGTCAGAGACAGATTACAGACCTGAGGTGGATTTCGACCCTGTTCTGAGGTTCAGGCCAATTAAGTTCCTCATATCCAAGAATATTCACACAGAGGGAATGGTCAGTTTTGGGGTGCTGCTGAGCAAGAGGAAATTTTATACTGCAGGCAAGGAGTCCATCGAGTTCCGGGAGACCATCATACTAAAGAATACAAAGGAGAACGACAAGGTGACTGTCTTTTCTGTTGAATCAGGCACCTCGGATGTATATATCAAGGGCGTTCAGCCAAGCACGCCCATAGACATCCCCGCTCACAGCTCCAGCAGGATATCCCTCAGGTGCGTTATCAACAGGGAAAGGGAAGTGTCGCCAGTCACTTTCAAGATCTCCATTACCTGAGTGCTAAACCTTGATGAATCTGTGCCCTCCATCTACAGGGATGATTGCTCCATTCACCCAAGAACTTCTGTCTGATAGAAGGAAAACAATCACGTCTGATATCCCTTCAGGCGGCACCCTGAATTCACCAATCTTTCTTAGGCTAAGATAGTCCCTTCCTAGAATGAAGTTTCCATCGATGAAGCTCGGCGCAACTACATTAACCCTTATGCTTCTTGGAATGAGCTGCGCACAAAGCAGATCAGCAATCCTGATGACTGCCCCCTTTGCTATGGAATATGACATGCTTGCAGATGAGCCGTGATCCAGGCTAGCTGCATTACTGACAAGCACAATAGAGCTATTCTTTCCCATCATGTCAATAAATGCTGAAACCGCATAGATCACTGCCTTAACATTGTTGTTAAGCATCGTGTCAAGCGCATGCGGGTTGGTAATTGAGTCCGCCTCGTATCCTCCCACCAGAATGCAAAGACCATCAAGCTTTCCCGCTTTCTCCTTAATTTTAGTGGCTA
>JAKAFX010000079.1 GCA_021817735.1 Thermoplasmata archaeon
TCACTTTTAAATAAACAAGGTTAATTAGCCTTTGGTGATTTTTCATTGGCAGATCCACAACTAGCACTGGCAGCAGCGATTGCCATAGCAGGAGGCCTGATAGGTACAGGCATGGCTCAGCAGGGAATCGGGGCAGCCGGAATGGGTATAATAGCTGAAAAGCCCGAGAAATTTGGACAGGTTCTGGTGTTCTTCGTGATTCCGGAGACGCTGTGGATCATAGGTCTAGTATTGGGATTAATCCTGTTGCTGAACATCCTCTAGGTTTGAAATGTCCCTGGAAAGCATAATCTCCGAGATCGAAGAGAAGAAAAAGAGCCAGGCAAACTCGATCCAGAAAGAGATAGATGAACTGGTTGAGTCAAGGACTCAACAGCTCAAGAAAGAAATGGATTCCCTGGCGGCAGAATACAAGGCAAGAATGTCGGAATACTCTGCCTCGGTAGAGAGGAGCAGGAAAGATCTTGCAGTCCTTGAAGCGGCGCGCATAGTGAGCGATGCTAAAAGCAGGCTCATCGGAGAAGCGCTATCGCAGTCTTCAGAGTACCTCTCCAGCCTGAGGAAGAGGGCAGTTCACAGGAAAATCCTTGAGCTTTCCCTCCGGATAGTCGAGGCACAGTTCCCGGAAGGTTCCACGGTCTATGCTCCAGAGCAGGATCTGGAAACCCTGAAGAAGTTTTCAGGCAACAGCAAGATCAGGTTCGAGAAGGGGAACTTTGCATATGGGATAATAGCTGAATCTGGAAACGGAAAGACCGAACTGGATCTTACATTCAGCCAGATATGGAAGGCAGCGGAAGACAGCATTGCGCTGGCAGTGGAAGCAGGCGTAGGTGAATAGGCCTTGGACGGAACCTATGCTGGAAGTTATGGCAGGATCCGTTCTTATTATACTGATTTTCTTGACGATTCCTTCATGGGTTCACTCGTAGGAAGAAAGCACGAAGACATAGTCCAAATGCTGCTCAAGACAAGCTACCGGGGAGACCTGGAAGCTCTTTCTTCTGCATATAGCGGGAGATCCCACCTGGAGAATGCAATCAACCGTCACTTTGTAAAAAAAAATAGGCTGGCAATCTCGTCTCCCCCTCCTGGGGTGAAAAACTTTCTCAAACTCTATGTCTCGAAGTGGGATATAGACAACATCAAGATACTTCTGGCCTCCAAGGAACTTGGTCACAAGATTTCGGAGGACGACACCTTCATAGTAAATTCACGTGGAATCCCGATGGGGGTCTTTGCTGGAAACATCTCGACCGAGGAGTTCAGGGTGGTGCTCGGCCTGCCCAGCCTCGAGGCTT
This sequence comes from Thermoplasmata archaeon, assembly GCA_021817735.1. GTDB lineage: Archaea > Thermoplasmatota > Thermoplasmata > Thermoplasmatales > Thermoplasmataceae > JAKAFX01. The sequence continues at coordinate 1,302 of JAKAFX010000079.1, forward strand.
CCATAGATTACCTTTCAAGGTACCCTGTCGGAGTTGCCATGGCATCCAGGCTTGACGAATACAGGCGCACTGGAGACCTGTCATTCCTTTTCACCGCCATGGATACGTTCTACTTTTCAGAAATCGTAAGGACTCTCCTCTTCATAAGGGGCGATGAATCTCCCCTAAGAAGCTATTTCAGGGACTACATCGATCTTCGCAATATAATGGTCGTACTCAAGGCGAGGGACCAGGAGATGGACTTTTCGATAATCAAGGAAAGGCTGAGCCCTGGGGGAAGCATAACCCCGGCGGTACTTGAGGACATGTTCAGGAACTCTTCCATGGCTGACATATTCGAGTCGGCTGGAAAAGTGGCAGGGGGGGAAGCAGAACAGCACCCCTCAAACCTTACAGACCTGGAGATAATGGGAAGAATGCAACTATACAGGAGGTATCACCCCTCATTCCTTGCCTCATCGATATCGGTCAATACCATATTCGACTTTATCCTGACAGCGGAAAGGGAACGAGACATCCTGAGAGGGATAGTCATAGGAAGTTCCTATGGCATGAAGAACGACACCGTCCTGAAGCTGACAGGGATGGGGGTGTGAAAATGGAGAAGAAGAAATCCATCGCAGCAATCGGGAAGAGGGAAATTGTCATGGGGTTCAGGCTGATCGGCATAAGCACTTGCAGGGAAGCAGACTCCAGCAATGCAGAGAAGATGCTTACTACCATGATATCAGAGGGAAAACACTCGATGATCATGGTAACCGAAGATCTCAGGCCAAGCCTGGGAAGCAAGCTTCTGGAGAAAATAGAGACGTTGAATGACCCGCTTGTAATCTTCATTCCAATGCCTGGCGGCATGGAAGAGGAGTCAGTCTCACAACTGGCAAAGCGGATACTGGGAGTAGAGATAGGGGAGTAAGGGAATGGGCAAGATAGTTAAGATTTCGGGACCGGTAGTGGTCGCGGAGGGCGTAGAAGAAGCGAGAATGTATGATGTCGTGAGAGTGGGCGAACTTGGCCTGGTGGGAGAAATCATCAGGCTGGAGGCCGGACTCTCAACGATCCAGGTATACGAGGATACCAGCGGCCTGAGGCCTGGCGACAAGATCGAGAACACCAAGAGGCCGCTTTCCGTGGATCTTGGGCCCGGTCTCCTGGCGTCAATATATGATGGCATACAGAGGCCGCTGGACATCATCAGACAAAGTTCCGGCGATTTCATAAGGAGGGGATTTACCGCTTCTCCCTTGGATGAAACAAAGAAATGGCATTTTCATCCTGCTAAGAAGAAGGGAGATAGGGTAGTTGCCGGGGAGATCCTTGGAACAGTGCAGGAAACAAGCCTCATAGAGCACAAGATCATGGTTCCGTTGACGATACAGTCCGGGACAGTCGAGTCACTCAATGACGGTGAATTCACCGTCTCGGAAGTCATTGGAACCATTTCTACAGGTGACAAAAAGGTAGATATACGCCTGAAGCAGACCTGGCCGGTAAGGAGCGCAAGGAGGGTGGCAAGGAAGCTCCCGCCGGTCGAGCCCCTCATAACTGGCCAGAGGGTCATTGACACATTCTTCCCGGTAGCCAAGGGTGGGACAGTAGCAGTGCCAGGCCCATTCGGGTCAGGAAAATGCGTCACTGGAGACACGACAGTCCTTTTGGGAGACGGCTCCCAGATAAGCATTCAGGAACTATTCGAAATACACTCAAACGGGAACTCTGAAGAGAACGAGGAATATGTTTTCCTTGATTCCCCAGTCCAACTCTTTTCACTTTACCAGGGATCCGTCACCAGGAGTGAGTCTCATGTCCTGTACAGGGGAAAGAGTGACTCAGTGCTCAAGGTAAGGACCGAGGGGGGCAGGGAGGTAAGGGTCACCCCGGTGCACAAGCTCTTCAGGCTCAACAATGATGGGCATATTTCAGAAACCATGGCGAAGAACCTCAGGAAAGGAGACCTGATCGCATGCGCCGACATACCTCTGATAGTCAATACCTTCTCAGGAAACACTTCAAACCCGGCCATTTTATCCGGAACATCCAGCCAGGCATCGGAACTGCTCAGGCAGAATGAGCAGGCTGAAGTTGGACCGGTTTATGACAGGATAGAGAGCATAACGGAGCAGGCGGGCCCATTCGACGTCTACGATCTATCTGTGCCAGATTTCGGCCAGAACTTCATAGGAGGATCAGGCGGGATAGTCCTGCACAACACAGTGGTACAGCACCAGCTTTCCAAATGGGCTGACAGCGACATAGTAGTTTACGTGGGATGCGGAGAGAGGGGCAACGAGATGACTGAGATCTTAACCACATTCCCGGAGCTGCAGGATCCGAAGAGCGGAAAGCCGCTGATGGAGAGAACAGTCCTCATAGCGAACACATCCAACATGCCGGTGGCTGCAAGAGAAGCCTCGATATACACAGGGATAACCATTGCGGAATACTACCGGGACATGGGGTACGACATAGCCCTCATGGCAGACAGTACTTCAAGATGGGCAGAGGCTCTAAGGGAAATATCTGGAAGACTCGAGGAAATGCCTGGTGAAGAGGGTTATCCAGCCTATCTTGGTCGGAGGCTGTCGGAGTTCTACGAACGATCAGGGAAGGCAGTGGTCCAGTCCAGCGATCAGAGGGAAGGATCAATTACAATCGTCGGTGCAGTCTCGCCACCGGGTGGAGACATCTCCGAGCCAGTTTCCCAGAATACTCTACGGGTGACAAGGGTCTTCTGGGCACTTGACGCATCGCTTGCATCAAGGAGGCATTTCCCCTCCATCAACTGGCTAAATAGCTACTCCCTTTACAGGGATGAGCTCTTCAAGTGGTTCAATGGCAACGTTTCGGATGAGTGGAGCGCAGTATACTCAGAGGCAATGGCCATACTCCAGAAGGAGTCGGAGCTGCAGGAAATTGTGCAGCTGGTGGGATATGACGCACTTCCGGAGAGGGAAAAGGGAGTCCTTGACATTGCAAGGATGATAAGGGAGGATTTCCTTCAGCAGAGCGCTTTCGATGAGGTAGATACATATTGCTCGGTGAGGAAGCAGTTCCTTATGCTAAGCACCATAGTGGAGCTGGGCAGGGCGCAGTTTGCTGCAATCGAGGCAGGCTCCAGGATGGACCAGCTCAGGAAGATGCCTATCAGGGACAGGATCTCAAGAATGAAGGAAATCAGGGAAAGCGACATTGAGACGGCTTTCCCTCCAATGCTCGCAAGCATCAGGGAAGAGGTAAAGTCGATTGAAGCGGAGGTGACAGGATGATAACGCCAAGTTACAAGTCAATATCACAGATCAGCGGTCCGCTGTTGTTCGTGGAAGGCGTTCCAAACGCAGCCTATAACGAGATAGTGGAGATAACTACGCCTGACGGGGAATCCAGGTCAGGGCAGGTACTGGAGAGCAGAAATGGGCTGGCAATAGTGCAGGTCTTTGGCTCAACTTCCGGGCTGGATAACAACAGGACAAAGGTCAGGTTCACGGGCAGCATTGCAAGGATATCTATTTCCGACGAGATGCTTGGCAGGGTCTTCAACGGACTTGGCACCCCAATAGATTCCGGCCCGGCGATACTGAGCAAGGAGAAGTTCGAGATCGTGGGCAATGCAATCAACCCATACTCAAGGGAAGAACCATCTGAGTTCATCCAGACTGGCATATCCACCATAGATGGCATGAACACCCTTGTCAGGGGGCAGAAACTACCCATATTCTCAGGGTCGGGACTTCCACACAACCAGCTTGCGGCGCAGATTGCAAGGCAGGCAAAGGTAAGGGGAACCGACGAGAACTTCGCGGTCATTTTCGGTGCGATGGGAATAACAAGCGAGGAGGCCAACTACTTCATTAACGAGTTCAGGAGCACCGGCGCCATATCACGGTCTGTTCTCTTCCTCAACCTCTCCTCGGACCCCTCCATGGAAAGGATCATCCTTCCCAGGACCGCCCT
>JAKAFX010000019.1 GCA_021817735.1 Thermoplasmata archaeon
CTTGACTTGCCTGTGGACTTCTATCTGAGTAATCCCATGCGATGCCATTACCGTGGTCTCATGGGGACCCAATAAGGTGCCCCTGCTGAAAAGAAGGTCACCCCTGACAGAATCACTGCCCGCCTCAGCAATGTTGGCCATCTTGCTGATGCCTTTCCTGAAGATTACAGAGCCACCGGATTCTTCTGTCTCTTCCACCGGAACGACTGCATCATAACCTTCAGGGATAACTGCCCCAGTCGCGATGCTCCAACATCCGGTCTTATTGTTGGAAGGTGAGGGAATCTGGCCTATCCTGACCCTCCAAAGGATTTCAAGCATGATTGGTTTCGCTTGTGAAGCGCCCGCCAGGAAATCTGACTTGACAGCAAAACCATCCATTGTAGACCGGTGGAACTGGGGAGTATCCATGGGGGCAGTCAGGTCAACCGCACTGATTCTACCCAAGGCATGCATCAGGCTTACGGTCTCATGATCTTCTATAGGGGGGAAGTTGGCCATAGCGAGCGAGATCGCCTCATCAAAATCTACCATTTTTCGATATATGCCTTTCATGTGCGTCCTTTGGAACCAACCGTATATTTGTGGGTTGCAAACCTAAAAATCCGATGTCATTTCAGTATGAATAATTTGCAGTTCCTGAATGATGCAGTGTAAAAGTTTGGGTTATGTCGTTTAACCTTACTGTTCAGCCGACTCTAAGAAGTGCAAATCCAAATCCTGATGCTGCCATTTGACCATTGAAGATTATGATCTTGACCAGGTACGGATTTACTTCCCCGATCAGCGGATTTGAAAATTTCATCTGCTGGATCACGCTGGTATTCAGGAGTAACGTGAGTGAGATCAGGGTTCCGTTGGAAATGCTTGTCTTGATGTAGTTGTGAGGATATGCGCTGGTATTGAGATAGGTTATGTTCTGCCAGATACTGCTGGTATTGTTCAGCGGCGATAAATCGTATATGTAGACTGTGGGGGAGGAAGTATAGATGGTGAAGTTTATCTCCAGTTGGGTGGAACTTTCATTTACTGTGTAATACGGTTCAGTGTGATTGTCAACAACGAGGTATCCGTTCGTGCTCAAAGAGATTGCTGGATGTGTCTCATATAGAGTTCCTACGGTAAGGAATGTCATTGTCACCAGTGACAAAACGGTTATCAAAGCAGTGACCTTTTTGGATAACATATCTCGAGGTTGGTTATTGCCGTTGAATATAAAATCATTTTTAATTACTAATTACTTACTAATCAATTAGGTATTTATAAACAGATACTATGAGGGAACTGATACATTTGGTACAGTATAAGTGGGTAGCACTTTCCAATACAACCATTGGTGTCCTGATGGCGACGATTAACGGAACGATCATGCTGATCTCGCTTCCGGCTATATTCCGTGGGATCAACATTAACCCGTTTCTTCCCAGTTCCTTTGAGTACTTGCTCTGGATACTGATGGGCTATAACATAATCACTGCTGCTCTCCTTGTCACGGTTGGGAGGCTTTCCGATATTTTTGGCCGTGTCAGGTTGTTCAACTTCGGATTCCTCATATTCACCGTGGGATCGGTGCTCCTTTATCTTACCCCTGGAGTGGGAAATTCCGGCGCTCTCGAACTTATTCTGTTCAGGATGGTTCAGGCCGTTGGAGCTTCGTTCCTGTTCGCAAATTCCGCGGCAATTATCACAGATAGTTTCCCTGCCACCGAAAGAGGAAAGGCCATGGGAATCAACCAGATATCTGCCCTAGCCGGTTCTCTGGTTGGGCTTATCCTGGGCGGGGTACTCTCTGCTATCAACTGGAGATACGTCTTCCTGGTAAGCGTGCCTGTAGGGATCCTTGGAACAGTGTGGTCTTACATGAAACTCAAGGATACTGCAGTTAGGCACAGTGACCAGAAGGTCGATTTTGTTGGAAATGCAACGTTTGGAGGCGGCCTGGCCCTTATCCTTATCGGAATAACCTACGGGCTTATGCCCTATGGAAACTCGAGTATGGGTTGGGGGAACCCATGGGTCATCTGGTCGATGTTTGGAGGAGCTGCACTTCTGGTACTGTTTGTGGTAGTAGAAATGTATGTTGATCAACCTATGTTCAACATGAAGCTTTTCAGGAACAGGGCATTCACAACTGGAAGTTTTGCCGGACTTTTGCAGAGCATGGGCATGGGTGGAGTCATGCTAATGCTCATCATATTGCTGCAGGGAATATGGCTACCTCTGAACAATTATTCCTACTCTTCCGTCCCGTTTTGGGCAGGTATCTATATGACCCCAATGATGCTTGGGTTTGTCGCAATGGGACCAATTAGTGGTGCCCTTTCAGATAGGATTGGCGCAAGGTTCCTGAGTACTACAGGGATGATCATTGGAGCCGCAGCAATGTTTTCCATGAGTTTCCTGCCTTATGACTTCTATTACCCTGAGTTTGCCATAATGCTTTTCGTCTTTGGATGCGGGATGGGAACATTCGCTGCCCCGAATATCACCGCCGTAATGAACTCGGTTCCCGCACAGGTCAGGGGGACTGCATCTGGCATGCGTACAACTCTCCAGAACACTGGGCAGACCATGAGCATGGGCATATTCTTCACTGTGGTCCTTGTAGGAATGACCAGCCTTATTCCTGTTTATTTTGATAAGAACCTGGCAATTGCCGGCGCACAGATACTGATACCGATTTTCGACAAGATTCCGCCGACCTCAGCCCTGTTCTCAGCATTCCTTGGGTATAACCCCATGGGACAGATAATGTCTCAGCTCCCTGCATCATTCACGGCAAATCTCAGCGCATCTACACTTTCAACTCTTACAGGCAAGACATGGTTTCCAGAAAGCCTCGCACCTGCATTCATGAACTCCCTGGTAGTCTCGTTCAGGATAGGTGCGTTGTTGTTTGTTTTCGCCGCCATACTCTCTGCGCTGCGTGGAAAGAAATTCGTCCACGAGGAAGCCACTCACTATGGCGGAGACGCAGGATCTGAATTAATGAAAACTGCGGAAACTGACAATGAGACTCCTGCCGTTGCCCTAGACAACGGCACTTAACCTGCAAAAATGGCCGAGGTAGATCATGGAAGAAGGAAGTACTGACCTGACGGAGATATGGAACAGGTTTTCGAGTGCAGCCAGAACCTTCAAGCGAAGACTCGAGATAGATTTGGGCCAGGTAAACCTGAAACCCATAGAGCTGAAAGTGCTGAATCTTCTATCTGAAAGGCCTGAAATCCCAATCAACCTTATCGCTGATAAGACCGAGGTTACAGGCCCATGGATAACCGAAATTGTCAGCGAACTTGAACGAAAAGGATATGCGAAGAAGACCAGAAACCCTTCCGATAAAAGGATGATATGGGTTTCCATCACTGAAGAAGGTAGAGAAGCACTCATTGGGGGTATGCGCATCTTCCAAACTGACGTACGGATGGCTCTTAGCAGGCTTAGCCAGTCAAATATCCTGGAATTCAGACGAATACTGGAAGAGATCGAGTCCTCCCTGAAGTAATCCTGCTGGACAGTGTTGCAGCTGAGAGCCTCTTCCTATTCAAAACAAACTACCTGTATTATGGCACAATTGGATCAAATTATTATTTCAGTAAAAATTATTCTTCCCATACTGGTGATCTTTCCTGAAGGAACTCACGAAAAAGGAAGTCAGGCAGATCCGGAAAATGTTGAAGCGTGGAGTTGATGTCCCGGAGATCTGCAAGAAGTTCAGCATACCTCCAGAAGAATGGAGAAACCAGGCCATAAAGCATGACCTGTTCTGATCCTCGACGTTGGCGGATTAGTTTTTGCACGACTTTGAGGTCTTGGATGAAGAACTGGATGTGGCATTGGACAAGGATTTTAAGAATGAAATCAATAAGGACTGATTGAACTGGCCTATCCTGCTGCTGGGGATCGGTGCCCTGATCCTCTCGATCCTGTCCTTTGGATATTCCTTTTTCCTTCTTGGGGCAGTCCTCCTTGTAATAGGGCTCCTGCTACTTGCGAGGATCCTGAGATCACTGCTTGCCGCCAAGAAAATTTCTGATATTACATATAACAGCATAATAGAGGCAGGGCTTGCCAAGATTGAAAAGGGAAATACATCCATAACAAGGGAGCAGTTCCAGGAAACCATGACCAGGATTAGAGACGTCCTTTCAGCTCAGCAGTACGTCCCAGAAGTTGGTTTTGACTCAGTATACCTGCAATACAATTCAGAGACTGCAGCAAGTGTTGCCCTGAGCACCGTTCTGTCCCGGGGAGTCAAAGCAGACCTTATCCAGGACAAGTCGACCTGGAGAGTTAGGATCCAGTTTTAACAGTGACTTGGACAACTTCTAGCGTCGATGTCATTGAATCGAAAATTCTGGCAAACTAGAAATGGAAGTATTGAATGTTTAGAACAGTGACTGCGACAAGAGAAAAGGAGATCGAAGCCGTGATGGCCGGCAGATGGACCATGGACGGCGCAGGAGTGAGACTGAAAAGAGTATTCGGTTCCCCTTCAACGGTCTACCAGACAGACCCATTCCTTCTTCTGGACAACTTCGGATCTGATCGCCCGGAGGATTATGAAGCAGGTTTTCCGTGGCACCCCCACAGGGGGATAGAGACGGTTACTTACCTACTTGACGGGAAAGTGAAGCACGAAGACAGCACAGGGAACAGCGGATACATCTATCCAGGATACGCGCAGTGGATGACTGCAGGAAGCGGTATTTTTCACCAGGAAATGCCACAGGGGATCCGAGCAGATGATCCGGAAGAGATTCTCAGGTCCACTGGGTTCCCTGACAGGGTCTCGGGTCTTCAGTTATGGATAAATATTCCAGCCTCTGAAAAAATGAAGAACCCCGTATACAGAGATATCAGGAAAAACGAGATACCCGCTGTAAAAGATCAGTATGGAAACACCGTAAAAGTTATTGCAGGGACGTTTGAGGATGCCACTGGAGAACATCAGTTCTCCAAGACGGTGGCGCCTCTTTACCTTGACATAACAATGGGAAAGGATTCACTTCTTGAATTGAAGGAGGCGCCAGGCAGGAGAGCAATGGCCTTCGTAATTGACGGCAGTATTCAGAGTGGTACCCCGGAAGTTCAACTTAACTCCGGCTCCCTTGGCGTCTTTTCAGATGCAGGAGGGTCAATTGGACTTAAGTCAGGGAGCGGTGGAGCAAGGCTCGTCTTGTTCAGCGGAAAGAAACTGAGTGAGAGCGTGGCGTGGCATGGGCCAATCGTGATGAACACCCAGGAACAAATAGTGGAAGCCATCCAGGATCTTAGAAATGGAACCTTCGTGAGAAATCGTGAACCCCTGTTTCTATGATGTCCTCTCCGAATCACTTTGTCAAGACTGCGGACTGTTCCATTCAAAACATATCTATTCTTTTCTGCAATGCGCGGTTGCATGATCAACCTAATTCTTGCTGACTCCGAACTGGAAACCATTCCGGCGGAAATGATTGATGATTATGCAATCAGGAAGATGGCAAAACAGTCCGGCAAGAGACCACAGGAAATGCTTCTCGACTCAAATTTCATGCACTCTGCCATAGAGAGACATTTTCCAGGCAAATCAACGCGTTTCGGACGCCCCGACATATTCTACATTTTTCTCAATGTTGCGATGGATTCAATCGCGAACAGGCGAGGACATTTAAGAGTCTACATCCACACAAAGCATAACCAGATCATCTCGGTAGACCCGGGGGTAAGACTTCCAAAGTCCTACAACCGGTTTGTTGGCCTGATGGAAGACCTTTTCAGGAAAAGAAGGATAGAAAGCAATGGGAAGGAGCTTCTATCTGTGCGAGAATCAACTCTTGCGGAGGCTTTGGCATCAACCGGGGCAGAGCAAAGCTTCATTCTGTCTCCGACAGGTACAGGAACAAGGCCCACGGAATTTCTTCCGAGAGACGGCACCGTGAATATAGTAATTGGAGGGTTTACTGAAGGCGATTTTGTCTCGGATGTTGGAAACCTCGGGAGAAAGGTATCTATCTTTGAAGATGAACTCACCATATGGACTGTTGCCTCGGAAATCCTGGTTTCATATGGAGTTATTCGCAGGCTCTGAACCGTCTCGAGATGTCTCTTACCCATAGGGCGTGGTCGATCTTATTGCCTGACAAGGCAGATGTTATCAGGCAAGTTCCCTCTCCCTGTTCTGCTGCTCTTCCGAAAACGGATCATATGGATATGTTACCTCCATGAAACTGGCTTCTTCTATTGCCCTGCACTGATTAGCGTCTAGACACCACCCAGTTGAACCGAGGTTCTCAGCAAGCTGTGCAGAGTTCCTTGTCCCTATGATGGGACTGGTTACTGCAGGGTTTTGGAGTAACCAGTTCAATGCAATCTGCGTCATGGTTTTTCCAGTCTCCTGTGAAATTTCAGACAAAGTCTTAAGCACCCTCGCAGTCCTGTCGTTGTCATACCTCAGATACATCGCAGCATTTCTTGAGTCGCCAGCCCTCGTACCCTTTGGTGCCTTTGAGATCCCTTCCCTGTATTTTCCCGAAAGAATGCCGCCTGCTAACGGGCTCCATGGCAAAACTGCTATGCGTTCACTTGTTGCCATCGGCAGGATCTCGTATTCCGTGGATCGAACAAGGATGCTGTACTGAGGCTGTATGCTCACAGGTTCATGCCAGCCTCTAGCCCTGCATATCTGCAGAGCCTTTTCAAATTGCCATGCACGGAAGTTGCTCATCCCGATATAGCGTATCGACCCGTTTTCTACGAGCGAGTTAAGGGTGGAAAGGGTCTCTTCTATGGGGGTGAGAGGATCCCATGCGTGGAGCTGAAACAGGTCGATATAGTCTGTCCCAAGACGAGACATACTTTCCTTGACAGAGTGCATCAGATGCTTCCGGGAAAGCCCGACGCTATTTGCATGGTCTCCTGTTCTAAATCTGCTTTTTGTAGCAATTACGACGCTTTCCCTGTCCTGCCGAGACAGCCACTTTCCAATAATTCTTTCAGAATTTCCTTGCGAATATACATCTGCAGTGTCGATGAAATTTCCGCCATTGCTGAGAAACTGATCAAGGATCACGCGACTTTCATCCTCAGGTGTCGTCCATCCAAAGGTCATTGTACCAAGGCAAAGTTCACTCACCAGAGTTCCTGTGCTGCCAAGTTTTTTAAGTTTCATCAATTAACATTGCGAAATACCATAAACTCTTTTTTGAGACCATCCCCTCCCTTAGCCTTACACACATTTTGAAACCCTCATTATCTTGGACACAGATTCGTCAAAACGCTCTGGGGATCGGGCATATCGCCCAACGGTTAACGGGTAAGAAAAACGACTGAAAATTACGGGCATAGGCAGAGGAAACCATTCAAACAAGTATAGGAATGTTTAAATATAAAACGATGGTGCACTAACCAATGGCCAGCAAAGCAATGGTCCTTCTAGCGACAGCCTTCGCCGTGATTGGCTTTTTGGGAATCTATGTTCCTGCAGCGGCAGAGAGCAGTAGTGGTTTTGCAATTACGGAAGTAGCCGTAGCCCATGGTACAACGCCATGGTTCCTTACTTCGCATCATGGACCGGGAGGAGGAGGTGGTGGAACGCCGTCTGCCCCGACAACATACCCGGGATACATCCCCATACAGATCTGGGGGGCATACCAGTACACTTCCAGCGGTGCATATAACTCGAATTATGGATCTGGGGAAACAATAGCAATAATTGACGCATACGGGAGCCCTTCGATTACCACAGACATTGCTGCCTTTGACAGCGCCTTCAACCTGCCTGCTGTCAACCTGCAGGTAGTGCACCCGTTTGGAAAAGTCTCAAAGAATGCGGGATGGGCACTTGAAACTTCACTAGATGTTGAGTGGGCTCATGCCATGGCCCCTGGCGCCAAGATTGTCTTGATCGAAACCCCGTCAGCATCCAACACATACCTGATAAACGATGCAGTTAATTATGCCGTTAACACAACTCACGCAAACATAATTTCCATGTCATGGGGACAGGCGGAAAGTTCAATGACCGTGGCCAGCCTCGCGTCTGAGCACGATGTCTTCGCGTACGCCGCAAGTCAGGGAGTAATCCTTGTTGGGGCATCGGGAGACAATGGGGCTAATGACGGGACTTCATCGCCGACAGTTGACTATCCAGCAGCAGATCCTGCGGTAGTAGGTGCTGGCGGGACAACACTTTTGATCAGTAACCCGACTTCAACTGGTGGAACCTGGGGGACTGAATACGCCTGGAACAGTTCAGGTGGAGGTATCAGTTCATACTTCAGTGAGCCAACCTACCAGTCAAGCAACGGAATAAGCCTTTCTGGAAGAGGGGTACCGGATGTTTCATACGATGCAAACCCGAATACCGGAGTCTGGGTCTATGATACCACGACTTACCAGGGACAGACCGGATGGATTCAGGTTGGCGGTACAAGTGCAGCAGCTCCCCAGTGGGCAGCAATCTTTGCTGATGCTCAGGGCATAGATGGTTATGCATCTCTCAATGGAAACAACGTGCACTCACTGTTGTACGGAATTTACAGCAGCAGCAATTATGCCTCAGCCTTCCATGATATTACTGTTGGAAATAACGGCGCATATTCAGCTACTGTCGGTTACGATGAAGTGACAGGGATAGGCAGCCCAATCGTCTATAACCTTATACCGCTGCTCTAGTCCTGATCTTTCATCATTTTTATTTTCATTTTTTCTTTTTTACAAATTTATCTATTCCATCCATAACCTTGCATTTTAACAGGTTATTTTCCTCCAAAATTTCATGGGTTCCCATTGGTTGAAGATTATTGATGGATCCGGCAAAGTGCAGGAGTTTTCTTCTCAATCAAGACCATTTGACACAAACTGCGACTGACCTTCATTGGGGTAAAGGTTGGATGCCTTGCTTCCAGTATCAAATAGTCCACAAAAGTTAAATTAACAGCAAAGCAATCAGGCTTGAGCGGTAGGTAGCAAATGGCAAGAATGCACTCCAGAAAGAGAGGTAAATCAGGTTCACACAAAGACTATACCGAAGATCCAAAGAAATTCGTTTCACATTCAGAAGAAGAGATAGCAGATACTATAGTTGCCCTAAAAAAGGAAGGACTTTCCAAATCACAGATAGGGATCAAGCTCAGGGATCAGTATGCAGTGGCCAGCACGAAGGCCATCCTTGGCAAGAAGGTTGGGGACGTGCTCAGAGAGAAGGGTGTCCAGGATCAAATACCCGAAGATCTCATGAACCTCATAAGGAGATACCAGAATGCAAACAAGCACAACGCGATCAACACCAAGGATAAAGCGAGCATAAGAAGCGCAGCACTTATCATGAGCAAGATCCTAAGGTTGGTAAGATATTACAAGTCAAACGGCTATATCGCCCGCGAATGGAACCTTGACAAAGTCTTAAAGTAGATGCTAGCAGAAATCCTTGATCCTGGCTTCCTGGACGTACTTCATTCAGCTGCCGAGAGAATCAGGGACCACGATGAGTTTAGGATTATAGCTCATTACGACGGTGACGGCACGAGCGCGGGAATCATACTTGCACGCGCTCTCCTGAGGCTGTCAAAGAGGTTTCACCTAGGATACATCAAGGATCTTGGTCCAGAGGCTTTCAAGGACAGGATTGAAGAGGAGCGCGATCTCCCCACTATTGTTGTCGACGCGGGTTCAGATCAACTCAGGTTTGTTCCAGATATAGAAAATATCATTGTCCTCGACCATCATTTCTATCAGAAATCAAGTGCTAAAGGGCTGAACATTAATGCGAGAGATTTCAAGGTAGATGGGACACGAGAAGCATGCGGTTCAACCATGGCGTACCTTATGGCACTGGTCCTGGACGAGAAGAATAGTGACCTCTTTCCTTTCTTCCTCTCAGGGGTCATCGCCGACAAGCAGGACATTGGTGGCCTAAGAGGACTTAATAATCTACTTCAGGAAGAGTATGGATCCAGGTACAGAAAAGTGCACGCCCTCAACTTAGAAGGAGAAAACCTGATAGACGCACTATCTTACTCCACCGACCCTTTCTTTAACAATATTTCCGGTAACAGCGAGAACACAAAGAAACTGTTAAAAGAGGCAGGCTTGGACGTCACAAAGCCACCACTTGACCTCACCGAGGATGAGAAAAGAGTCCTCGCGGGGAAACTCTCCTATATAATGGTAAAGCAGGGAGTGGGAAGCGAGGCTCTAAAATACCTTGAATCTGACGTCTACAGATTTCCTGATTATGGTTTTTCCTCGAAAGAAATCAGCTCGATTATAGACGGCAATTCAAAAATTGGAAAGAACTCTGTAGCAGTTCAGTACTTTCTTGGAGATAGGAGAATAAAGAAGGAGTGCATGGACAACTGGAAGATCTTCAAGAGTAAGCTCATTGACTACTCATACCGTTCCTTCAAGGAGACATTCCAGGATACTAACCTGAGGTATTTCTATGCTCCTGAGTCTGAAATGGCTGGCGCGATAAGCGGACTCCTGATGTTGTACCTCTTGCCCCAAGACAAACCTGTCATTGGAATCAGCGTAAGTGACGGTATCGCCAAGGTTTCAGGCAGAGGCACGAGAAAGCAGGTTGAGAAGGGACTTAACCTCTCGGTGGTACTGAAAAATGCGGCCCAGTCAGTTGGTGGAAATGGAGGGGGGCACGATATCGCAGCAGGAGGTTCTATCCCATCTGAAAAAGTAAAACAATTCCTTGAGGTTGCGAACTCAATTATCAGAGAACAGTTTCCCTCGTCCGGACTTAATCCTCCCTGAACCATTTGGCTGTCTATGAAAAAGATTATGCATAATGCAGGCATGATAATTTAGATGCATCGGTTGGGAATTTTTACCTCCGACTTCAGGTTCTACCACGATATCGTCAAACTTTTAAAGGAATGGTCTCTGCCCTTCGAGAGCCTGGAAACAAAGGACTCTGTGCCGATCGACGTCCTGGCTGTTCTTACATCAGACCGGGACGAATTCCAGATGGAAAAGCAGATAAGAGGTGCCAGTGCCCTTCAAGCCCTCAGGAGATCGCTTCCCAGGCTTGTCGGCAAGACCGTTTTTGAGAAAGTGGTAATAGGAATCGATCCTGGACCAAGACCGGGAGTGGCGGTTGTATGCGACGGTGTTGTATCGGAAGCCATCGAAATTGCAAGCCTAGAGACGCTTTCTGGTTACATCTCTGGTGTTCTGGAGGATTATCAGTTCAATGATATCTATGCAAGAGTCGGAAACGGAGATCGCCCAAACAGGGATATCATAGTTGAAGCCCTTAGAAGTCTTGGTGTCAGGGTAATAATTGTAGATGAGAGGAGCACCACTATTCCACATAAGAGAGAAAATAATGCTCTGTCTGCTGCAACAATCGCCATGGCCATGGACAGACCAGAACAGCCTAGAAGTAAAGCACGGGAACTCTCCAATGTGGAAAGAAAGTTCGTAACCTTCAGGGCTGTACTCTGATAGTTCAGGTTACTTTTTCCATTTTGGCTTCTTTGGTATGTTTCTCCCTCTCGGCCTGGCGCCAGCAAGAAATACCATGAATCCCATGAACACGACTACCGCAGCGGCAACGTAATAGATCCACGTAAAATTAGGTGGAGTGCCATAATAGAATTGTGAAGTGTATGAGGTCTGTCCGTTAACCTTTGCAGATGGGTTGTTGACAACTATGCTCAGTGTATGCGTACCTGTTGACAACTGAGGTGGGAGAACCATTATGCTTACTTGGGTACTGGAATAAGGACCTATCTCCGGAATAACCTTCGTCCCGACAGAAACTCCATCTATTTCAAAATCTACTGTTGTGTTTCTGATTGGTATTCCAGATGGGTTAGAGACGACTGCGTTAAGCGTCATTGGGTACTCCACCTGTATATTTACGCTGGCCGTTGCATTGACATAACCATTTGTACCTGAGGCCTGGGCCATAGCATAAAGGGTCACAGTGCCGTTGCTGTTGGGCATAGTCATAGATTGATTGAATTCTCCCGAGCTAAGGTTGTAGAAATGGTAGTAAGGTTGCGGACTAAGGCCGGAGAGGTTGTATCCGGAAATGAAAATTGTCAAGCTGTAATTCGTGAAACCGTAGGTCATGTTTGCATAGACTGTTATGCTTTCACCAAAATACGCTCTTGTTGGGCTCGAAAGATGGAGATTAAAAATATTAGGGGTTAAAACCGATGGGGATGAAGTCGTCCCAGTCCCATTAGACGACGAAGCAGTTGGTGCAGAGTACCCTAACAGAAGCATAGGTACTATGAGTAATAGCAGCATCGCTGCGCTCAACTTCATCTGTTCCTCCTCCCTCTTATCGATGCAGCAACTAGTCCAACGACAACAGCGCCCGCTATAATCACAACACCTATGATCAATGAATCATATGGATTGCCGGTATAGTTAGCCAGCACTGAGGGCCCTACCGGGTAGGGTTTAATTACTGGAGGTGGCGCATAGCTTGGAACAAGATTCAGATGCATCCACCCTCCCTCGTAATGGGCCGAGATTGATATAACCGGAAGATTCTGGGGTTTAGAAATGTTAGGAGTCATCTGTAGATATACATTCAGTGAGGAATTGCCTCCTAGAGTGACGTTTGTCACTTTCGAGCCCAAATAATAGAAATTGAAGAGCCATGATTCATTATCGATCGCAGTAGTGTTGGCGAAAAGGGTGACGTTGATTTGAGAGTTGCCAGAATTCCTTATTGTGAATGGGACTAACACAGTTTCATTTGTAGGAATGCCATAAGTATTGACCGAACTGAGGGATGCATTATAGAACTTTTCAACCGTGACATTTAGTACTTCCTCAAAAGATCCCTGAGAGTAGTTCAAATAAATTGGGACTGAGTTGAGCCCGGATGGAGCATAACGTGAAACATTGATGCTGACATTGATGTTTTTCCATGAGCCAGGCAATATATACGCATTTGCAGGGCTGAAAACCATTGCCCATGAAGAGTTACCAGTGCTGAAGGTCAAGTTAACTGGGCTCAAACCGTTGTTGGTCAAGTTAAAGGTATAGTTGACTCTAGAAGAGACATTTGCTGAGGCAATAGCACTAATTTGTTTGAACTGCAGATTGTACTGGTTAGACAATTCCAGAGTAATGACGATGGAACCGTTCTGGCCAACGTAAGTGAAGTAAGTGGAATTGTAGTAAGCTGTTTTTTCGCCTCCAAGGTAAGGCAAACTTCCGGTGATCGAACTTGTGAAATTATATAGCCCCTTAGGCAATAAGAGGGAATTATCCGTGGTGTTAAAGAGATACTTCGTTGTATTTGTGCTTATCAGCACGTTAGCGTTTACGACAGTTAGGTTCTTAATAGTGGACAGGTCGACAGTGTATGCCTTTGTAAGAGGGATATTATAAGAATATCTCTGTGTAATAGGTACGCTTATATTGACAAAGGCCCCATAACCTGTCAGATTGTTGAAAGCGTACAGGATGTTAGCCCCTGGTGATACAAAAACAGAGTAGTTCCCAAATGTGTTGGAATTAGAGTAGTTCAGTATATTACCACTTGGTGATACCACCTCTATTCGTGTGTATCCCTGTCCATTCCCCAGATAATTGGTGTTTCCGTATAGATTCACGTACACATTCCTTACGGATGTAGTTACAGAGACAGAGAGACTACTCGTTGACAGCGTAAAAGTCTGGGACCCAGATGCTTTGAATGTACCAGTCGAATTAGTATATAAATAACTGTATGTAACACTGTATGTCCCAACCGGGAATTCATACCTGCCCTGAGTGAAGTTCATGATCGACTGACCAGAAATAAGACTGTACGTTCCAGCAGAGAGCCCCAAAGAGTTGCTGAACTTTACATAATATGCCGTTTGATAGTTTACAACGACTGACGAATTCATGAAGACATATATCTTGGTGATGTTAGCCCCACTTCCATCCGAAGTGTAGAGATAGTAAGAACCAGTTGGAATAGCGTTCTGGTTCGCAACCTTGGTTCCATTCATGTAAAACAGACTCATAGTAGTGCTTCCAGGCACGGAGACCGATGAGTATGTGGTAACATTTACTGGTATGGGAGTAGCACTGCTTTCAGAGCCAATGGTCAGTATGCTCGATGAAGGCTGGATATGTGTTGATGTGCTGGTAATATTAATCCAGTAGGATCCAGGCATCAGAGAGCCGCTCGCAATACCGTTGGCCATGGACAGGTTATAATGAATGTGCCCCGATAGCTCTATTTCACCGTTTAGCGGGAGAATCTGCCCCAGAGATACAATATCAAGAGTGACGGGAGTGACCTTTGGTTGTACGGGAATATCCTGAACGAAGTTACTGAGACCAGAATATTGTACATCCTTGGTTGTACTCTGATAAGAAGTGGTAATGACAGTTGCGGTAGTGGAACCGTTCGCGAAAGTTGGATAAAAGAGCGTTGCTGTTCCATTTGTACCCGTGATGCCGTAATATAGAGGAATGTTGTACGTCGATGCCTCCACAATCGCTCCTTTTATGGCTGAATTTGAATTTAGAGTCGGATAAACACTTGGATCATAAAGTCCAACCGTTGTTGCGACCTGTGAAGTCAGAGCAATCCTAAGTGAGTATTCACTGACCAGGGTAAGCTGTCTGAATGCATAGTAAAGGTTCCCAACAGATACCCCACTTGCCGATACGTAATATGAACCAGTTGGAAGAGAAATGTTCCAAGTGCCGTTAGTTCCGAACCCGTTACTCAGGAGGAGGTTTGCAGAAAGGATTTCATAAGTTCCAGAGAACGTGCCGTTAGTTGGAATGGTGCCAGTAAAGCTCAGGTTATAGCTCTGTGAGGGGGATATACTGATTACGGTGTCATTGGTAATTTGCATGGTTCGAGCATACGCCATGCTGCCCTGGCTATAGTATACAGTATACACACCTACAGGGATAGTCGTGGAAAACAGACCGTTTGAAGAAATAGGCGCAGTCAGTTGGTCATTCACATTCCCATTGCTGTAAAGGTACAGTGTCCCAGGAACAGAAGTCCCCATGACCTGTCCACTCAACCTGACTGATGTTTCAGGGGTCAGGTTAAGGCTAACATTAAGATTCCAGCCTGGGAATGATATGCTTGTGGATTGAGTTGAGGTGTTTCCTCCTATTCCATGAACTGTATAGGTTCCAGGTGTAACCCAGAGAGTAGCTGAACCTGAGGTGTTTGTAACATTGCTAAAAACACCTCCTGTTCCACTTGCAGTTATCGTGTAACCTGAGAGCCTGTTGCCGTTGTATGATGTGTTTGTATAAATAGAGTCAAACTGTATCAACAGGTCTTGGGTAATTGCACCTCCTGAGGTCATATCCACGGAGGAGATGTCCTTGTAGTAGGTACCGTTAACCAGTACACTGGCATTGAAAACGTTTGGAGGTATATTGCTGACCTGGTACACTCCGTTAACAAGTGGTGCGGAGATGTTCAGACCAGTTGTTGAATTAGTGAAAAATATCTGGGCATTCTGAATTCTCTTGTCAAACAGTGGAACAGCTCCCTTCGAATTCGGGACTTTGGAAAGTTGGTACTGGTAACTTAGGGTCCCCTTGACCAAGTCCGGAGTGAGGGAATAGTTCTGGGTGATATAGTAGCTCGGAAGGCCAGTCGCGGGATTGTAGGAAGTCACAATGCGCTCGGCCTGCGAGGTTGATACCTTTACTTTCAAGTACTGGATCGAAGTGCTTCCACTAAGGAAAATCTTATTGAATGTACCGTGGCTTATGAGGATAGTGTCATTTCCGGGAACGGCTGTGAGATTATAGTATCCCTGAGCGTTTGTCGTTGTGTAATCATGCGGGATTCCATACTGATCAAGAAGTGTCACATACAGACCAGGCGCAGGGTTGTTGGGACCTTGTGTCACTCTTCCCATAATCGTTGCACCAGGGTAATATGACACTATGGTGTCTTCTCCATTAACTACCTGTGTTGTCGGCGGGAATATTTCAGTTGTGCCGATATTGTTCTTCTGGTAATAGTAAGCTTGCTGTAATGGAATAACCTTCCATGCATTCGGATATTTCGTGTAGTTGTGGTGGGGGTTCCACGGAATTCCAATGTAAGAGAGTTCAAAGTTGCTTAGCCCCCAAGCTGGCATTATTGTATACTTAGATGTACCAAAGGTAAGCCCAGGTACACCACTAGTGTTACCGGTTGCCTGAGGAGGGTATCCAACCATCATCCTGTATATTGTGGTGTTATAGAACGCGGGAGTGTATTGAATATTGTAACCCAGGGGCTGAGCCGTAGAGGGTGTTTGATTCAGTGGATATGTTCCATTCGCGGTCTGTGCATATATCTGATAATACTGGTAAGGAACAACCTCACCGTTCGCTGTATAAGATGGCCTATCCGTTAGATAGGTGGGGGCGTAGAAAATCCCAGGGTTGTCTCCTGCACTCGGAAAGAGACCATGGTCAATACCAATGTATTGGATTGAGTATCCCGTCTCAGCCTCTAACTGACTATATGCATTTACAAGGGTGGGCAAGGGGTAATTTGAGGAGAGGATACCTGAATATAGTGCAAAGTAAGCGTTAGTTGAAGTTATTCCCTTGATGAACTGTCCGTATATGCTAGGATTGTTGTATATTAGGTACTCGTATGGAACTGGATTTTGAAGGATTTTTTGGAGTAAACTTGCATAATTTGAGCCAAAGTACTGGTACATGGTTGCATTCACACTTGCTGGTAGCTGACCCCCGTTGTTGATGTAAGAACCCTCGATCACTCTAGCCATGAACAAGGATATGATCTGACTCTGATTTTGCGCAAGCAGAACTTGCCCTGCCACCTCGTATCCTTGCTGGAAATCGTCAGCTACCGTCGGGTGCTGTCCCTGAGAGATCTCCTGGAAGCCATAATCCCA
This sequence comes from Thermoplasmata archaeon, assembly GCA_021817735.1. Lineage (GTDB taxonomy): Archaea > Thermoplasmatota > Thermoplasmata > Thermoplasmatales > Thermoplasmataceae > JAKAFX01. The sequence goes on from JAKAFX010000019.1 coordinate 16,851, forward strand.
CCATGAAAGGAATGCGGGACGCTGGTCCAATGGAACATTTGTATTCTGTGTGGAAAGCCACGAGAAAGCTGCCGCACTTGGTTGTGAGTCATTCGTAATCCCGAAACCATAAGAGCCGACAAACTGCCCGCTTGAAGAACTATAGTTATAAGGTCTCAGGAAACCGGGGAGGCTGTTGTATATTTGATCGTTAACCACATTCGCATTGTTGTTGGGAACCGCAGATGCTATGGTGGTGAATGCAGATGGAATAATAAGCAGTAAAACGACAACAGCGACAAGTAAGGCCTGGACACCCTTTGCATTACCCTTGATTGCACCCTTTATCCCTGTAACTGGAATGTGTTTTCTGTTCTTGATCTCGCTGATCTTAATCATCCTGGCAAAATAGGCGAGCAGTGCCGCACCAAGAACAGCATATGCAGGAGCGGCTGTTACGTTGAACCTTGCCGCAGCAAAGCTCATGTATATTGATACTAGGCTGAAAAGAAGGATAAACAGGATTCCATCATTACGCTCCTTGAAGTAAAGGTAGATCACATATGCCAACCCAGAAAGTCCAAGGATGAACTGCGCTGGCCCAAATCCCGATATATACTGGCCAAGTGGAGGCGAGGCAGCCTCAGCAATTGTGGCATAAACCCTCGTCTTTATGAAGTACCCTTCTCCGCTGAGTATCGAGTTGAGGAGATTGGGATCCACTAATTTGAGTGCCCCTACGAGGGCTAGCAATAATATCACAAGCGACGGGATTGAAATTATCCATGGGAAATCCTCAGCAAACGCCATCAGGATCCCAAAAGCAATAATGCCCAAGGCTAGATAGACTGCTGGATACAGCCATACTGAAGCATTTCCCAGACCCACATAATAGTATGAGCCAAGCGCAAAGCCCATGACGCTGAATGCGACAAGATGGTATGTCAGGTACTGGGTCGATCTTTTTGAGAATATGTCAACGACAAATTGAACGAAAGCATAAATAATTATGATTGCGAGAATATAGGCATAACCTTGCCATGAAAGCATTAGGGCGCCAAAGCTGGCCCCGGCAAGCAGACTGTAAACTGTTGAAGTCCTGTTCTGATAGAAATAATTCTTGATATAGGAAGGATAGCTAAATATAGCGAATTTCTTCTGCAAGACCTTCTTTTTCTGAGTTGTGTTGATTGCCTTCAGGAAGAAGTAAATTGTAAGAAAAGCGAAGAAAAGTTCCGGTGTATGCATTCTTCCATCAGAGAGAATTCCAGACGAAAGGTTACTTGGCATAAGGGTGTAAAGAATTGCAGAGAGCATGCCCACCTTGCTGCCGAATACCTCTTTGCCGATCAAGTAAACTGGGATTATCAGCAGTGCTCCAAATACCGCGTCAAACTCAAGAAATGCATAAGTAGCTGCGGAAAAGGGGTTCATGAAAGGCGACGCCATTTCTGCTACCAGTACTATGAGTACATGGAAGAAAGGCGGCCGTGGGTTGGTGGCACCTAGTGGATAGTTCAATGCAGCGTCGTGCGTCATCCAGTGGCCAGTTGACAGCATATACTGGATAATCCTGAAATTATAGTATGGGTCACTTCCTCCAGAGACGTTCAAAGCGCCATTGGTGAAGGTTACGCTGTACGCGAAATAATTGCCGAGAAAGACGTAAATAATCAGGAGCAGGGATATGACAATTATTTCAGGGTTTAATCTAAAAAAATCCAGGAGCCTATTTGCACTGTCGAATCTGCTCATTAGCCGTTTACCTGAGGTGCCTAATGTAATCTCTCTATAAAAAACTACTATGGTATGTAAATTTTTGCAAGGAATATGGAAGTGCGCTTAACAATGCGAATTTGTAAAGACCCTATGGCATGCGCTTGGGCAAGAGTCTATAAGATGTGGATGACGTTGACAGTCACAACTGATTTCATGAATCAAAAGGACCCTTTGGATCCTATAAGAGACTTTCTGGATGGCATTGTAAGCCTAAATCTATAAAGATATTAGGCTAGAGTATGATAAGGAAAAATAATGACTACTTTTAAGACCGTGTGGGAAGGCATTAAACCCGAAGAAGAGAGCGAATTAAAATCAGTTTCTGATGGATACCTTGGATTCCTCGATAATGCTAAGACAGAGTCGGAAGCTGTTGAATTCTTTATGAAAGAACTTGATGAAAGGGGATTTTCCGATCTGGAAACTGTTGCCAAACTTGAGCCGGGGAGCAGGTTCTACCTGAACCACATTGGCAGGGCCCTAGCCGCGGGCATCGTTGGGAAGAGGAGTACAGTTAACGGCCTATACATAATCGCTTCACATATTGATTCGCCAAGATTGGATCTTAAACCCAAACCAATTTACGAGGACTCCGACACGAATACTTCATTGCTGAAGACAAATTATTACGGAGGAGTCAAGAAGTACCAATGGGTAAACCATCCACTGGCACTTCACGGGAAGATCTACACGAAGGATGGGAGAAGCATAAAACTCAGGTTGGGCGAAGATGAATCCGACCCTATTTTCCTGATTCCAGACCTACTGCCTCACTTGGCTAAGATGCAGGCAGACAGGAAACTATTCGACGGGATCAGCGCAGAGGAGTTGAATCCAATATTCGGCAGCATACCTGATGACTCAAAGGAAGACCGATTTAAGAGTCATGTCCTGAAAATCCTGAAGGATCGCTATGGGATAGAAGAGGAGGATTTAGCCTCGGCTGATCTATGTCTTGTTCCAGCAGGCAAAGCAAGAGAATCCGGTATTGATTCTTCCATGATTGCCGGGTATGGACATGATGACAAGGCTTCGGCATATACTTCATTTCGGGCATTCCTTGATGTTAAGGAACCTGAAGATACCATCCTTGTTCTCTACTTTGACAAGGAGGAGATTGGAAGCCAGGGTACGACCGGATCACAATCAAACTTCTTAGAATATGTCGCCTCTTTAATTTTGCACAAGCTGAACGGAGGGTACGAACACATCGATCTCACGTCATTGCTCAGGAGGAGCAAGGTAATCAGTTCAGACGTGAATGCTGCAATGGATCCGAGCTTCAAGGGTGCCCACGATCCAAATAATGCAGGTAGACTGGGTTCCGGGATAATAGTCACCAAGTACACCGGACACGGAGGCAAATATGGGGGATCTGAGGCCCCTGCCGAATTCGTTGCTTATCTCCGTGGGATATTTCAGAAGTACAATGTGAGATATCAATTTGGGACCCTAGGCAAGGTAGATGAAGGGGGAGGGGGAACAGTAGCCCAGGACTTTGCAAGGTTTGGCATGAATGTCATAGATGCAGGGGCACCAGTACTTGGAATGCACGCTCCCTTCGAAATCGTGAGCAAGGCTGATCTCTGGAGCTGCTATAGGGCTTATCTTGCCTTCATGAACCACTAAAACTACATTCCTTGGAGCTGGGCTAATCTTAATATGTTGTACGAAGAGTATATTAATGATTTGCTCCAGCGAACTGTGTTGCATAACCCATGCAATAATTCTTGTTGAGAATAGGATGGGTGTTGCTTGTGCAAAACAACAACCCAAATGTTCATGGAGAGAACAGTAATAAAAGGATATGGTCCCTCTACAATGAATCGCTTGTCAGACGCATGAAGGATATCCTTAATATGAAGGATATGGAGAATTACAGGCATGAACTGAAGAAACAGAACAGGAGAAAGAGTGGAAGACCCTTTATTCTTCCGGACAAGATCATTGAGATCCTGGCACGAATAAGGGCGATATTCAACGCATCATTCAGATCCCTTGAATCTTGCATGAGGATATTCCAGGAGATTCTCGGCATTCCGAGAATCTCTTACACATCCATATTCAGAAGAATAAGGAAGATCAGGGTTCCGGAGATCATGAATGCATCATCCTCTGTTGCAGTGGATTCAACAGGCTTCAAGACCACAATCAGGGGAGATTGGCTGTCTAACAAATTGGCAAAGAAGAGGAAAGGGTGGATAAAGCTCCATGTCTCGGCAGACACAGAAAGGATCATGGCACCCCGCATTTCCATCACCAGGGAGCACAGCCATGATGCCACTCAGTTCCACAAACTGATCACAGGCCATGAGCAGAAGGTGTATGCGGACAAGGCATATGATTCCAGGAAGATATTCAATCTTCTCAGGAATAATTGCAGCGAGGCCATTATTCCCCTGAGGAAGAACTTCCGTACAATTTCAAGAGGTTCTCCCCTGAGAGGGAAGACAGCAAGGGAGATCAAGAAACTGGGAGAGGATCTGTGGAAAAATATACATGAATATGGAAAGAGATGGACAGTGGAGATATATTTCTCGGGCCTGAAGAGGGTAATGGGCGAGATCATAAGGGCGAAAAGAACGGATTACATGATCCAGGAAGTTGGATTGAAGGTGCTATACTACAACATGATGAGAGAAAATACAAGGACATATGGGTAGTTATGCAACACACTTG
>JAKAFX010000020.1 GCA_021817735.1 Thermoplasmata archaeon
TCCCCATAACCAACTAGTCTCCACCTGTTGGAGATTCTGCGACCCAGGGCAATTCTCTGCCCAATGTTCGCTGATATCGGATACTTTAGAGTTATCTCGGCCTGCTCACCCTTGACGTTTGTCACTAGACCAACAGTGTTTGCAGTACCGGCAGTGATCATGATGGATTCCTTCACCCTTATTGGCTCAACGCCTAGATCTTCCTCGAATCCCACCACCCTCTTCAGCAGATGTACGTTGACCGTAAGGTTGAAGATCACTGGAGGGACTTTTCCGACAAGGCCCACCATCCTGCCTGTTAGTGAGTCACTCTTGGTGAGGAACGGGTCAAGGGTTGTGCCCACAGCGGCAAGTCCACCTGGGGAGATCTTTTCTAGGGAATGCTTGCCCGCCATCAGGCTTACAATGCTTGTGGTAAGGTTTTGCCAGACCTGCTTGTTATTCTTGTTCAGCTGTATGCCCGGGGAGATTTCGATCTCCTGGCCAACCTTTAGCTCCCCCTGTATAAGTGAGCCACCGAGGACTCCACCCCTTATATCTTCGGGCTTTGCTCCCGGCCTATTTATGTCGAATGACCTGGCCACATACATCAGTGGGTCGGCTCCGATGTCGTATTTTGGAGTTGGGATCTTCTTTTCAATCGCTTCTATCAGCCTGTCTATGTTTATGTTATGATACGCGCTGACTGGAATTATTGGCGCGTTCTCCGCTACGCTTCCCTTCAGGAATTCCTTGATCTGCGTGTAGCTCCTAAGTGCTTCTTCCTTCGTGACAATATCGATCTTGTTCTGCACTACTACAATGTTCCTGATCCCCATTATGTCAAGGGCAGTCAGGTGTTCCCTGGTCTGAGGCTGGGGACATTTCTCATTTGCTGCTATCACGAGAAGGGCACCGTTCATTATGGAGGAACCTGCCAGCATGGTGGCCATTAGGGTCTCGTGCCCAGGCGCGTCGACTATTGAGATGGTGCGCTGATATTCGCAATTCTCCCCGGCTTTCTCTCTTGAGTAAAATTCTTTGCCATCAGGACCATAGCACTTGTATACCGCAGAATCTGCGTAACCAAGTTTTATTGATATCCCTCTCTTGATCTCCTCCGAGTGGACGTCGGTCTTGACCCCTGTGAGGGCGTGCGTAAGAGTGCTTTTTCCATGGTCGACGTGGCCGACCATCCCTATATTGACTACTGGCTGCTTTTCCATTACTTGGATTCCTTCTGGGGTTCTTCCAGCGGATTTGGTCCGTACTGTATTACCTTGAGGTTAATCTGAGAAGTGTCCGATCCTATCACGGATCCCCTGTATGTGAGTCTTCTTCTCAGTCCCTTCTTGGAACGCTCTCCCTTGGAATAAGTCACGAGTATTCTCTTCTTGCCTGAAATTGAAAGATCCTTCCTCATTGGGAAACCATCGCTGGTGCTTCCGCCGGTTATCTTCATCCTGTACCCAGGGAGATCAAAGAATATACCGTCCACTTCATCGCCAATCTTGCGACCAATAAGCCCACTCATGTGCTCGGGCTGCACTTCCCGCTTGAATGATTTCTTGCTTTGGGGATCACCTATCACTGCGATAGCATTTGCCATTTTTACTTTCTCCTGTACGTGTAACCGATCAGGTTATGGACATTTTAAACCTCTTAATAATAATTCTTTTTGCTCAGATGATCTCTTGATACAGGAATCATAGCAAACAGCCATTTCATGGAATAACTTAAATAGATTCCAAACTATTTCGACTCAGGTGAAAACTTGGTAAAACTGGAGTCACTTGATTACAAGCCCAAACCGATTCAGGAGAACTTTCTCGAGGACACTGTAAATTACCCAATTACAGGTAAGCATCACGACCATGAGGTTAGAGGTCAGGGTAAACCAAGAACTGACAGCACCGGAAAGCCAATGCCCATAAGCCTTGGCATACACGGAACCAAGGTAGCAGTAGACTGGGATGCCTGTGTCGCTGACGGTGCATGCATGGATGTATGCCCAGTGAGTCTGTATGAATGGGAACTCAATCCCGGGAACATGGGCACCGGAAATGACAAAGATATCAGCAAGGACAAGGAACTATACGCCAAGTACAGGACAGACAAGTGCGACCCGGTAAGGGAGAGCGAATGCATCTTCTGCATGGCCTGTGAGAGCGTATGTCCAACCAGGGCAATTAAGATAACACCATAGTCTTAAATCGTCATACAGTCTCTGGAGCCCGGGTATTCGTTTTGAGGGCCGGGCTCTTGGGAATTCATCATTCCGAATTGCTAGATTTCTTTTTGGTTAAAAGTGCCCATGGAGGGACTGGATGCTATTGTTAGTACTTGTCACATTGATTCTGGCCGGAGTAACCATGGTTATAGCCTGCTATACCGATGTAAGAAGCAGGAGCGTCAATTCATTCCTGTTTTTACCTCTTGTCGTGGTAGCGGGTATCTCAACATTCCTACAGGGAGTTGGACCTGTTCCAGTACTGTCCCTTGCTGGCCTCTACCTGTTTTCATTTCTATCCAGGAAACCCATAATATACATTGCAGGCGGACTTGCTATCTTTGCCATGACTCTCTTTTTCAGCCTGAATAATCCTTACTGCGTTGGATATGTTCTCTTTGTGATGATACCATACCTCATAGCGTACAGGGAGAGACTATTCGGAGTCGGCGACGTGAAGGCCATCATCGCTCTTTCACTGGCGTTCTATGTCCTTCCGGATAATCTTATGTTTCTACCGCTTGTTCCCCCCTATATGGCACTCCCGTTCTCGTTCCTCCTGCTCCTGAATTCATCGTTTGCCTCGATTGCCTTCCTACCATACCTTGTCGCACTGAATTATGCTCGAGGGTCCAGGCTCGGGATGCATTCACTTATGGGAATGGAATACAGGGAAGAAGAGAAGATCAAGAATCCGGAGAGATATTCAGTTGTGGAATCTTCTCAAGGAAAATTCCTTGTTTACAGGATTCCATATATGATTCCGATTGCTATTGGAATGCTGATTGCACTGTTCACAGGAGTCTGATAGCCATTTTATATTCCCAAGGATTTTCAACCCATGAGGCTTGCAATTTCAAATTCATCCGGGATCATAGTTCCTGCCCGTCGAGTTGACCGGGCACTTTCTGGAACCGAGTCGACACTTCTCGCTGTAATCCGCGACTCGGCAATTCTAATTGAAGGCAGCAGGATCAAGGAGATTGTACCGGAAGACAAACTGAACTCAATGAAGCGAAAGGTCAAGATGAAAACCATAGATGCACGCGGAGGCATCGTTCTCCCCGGATTCGTTGACAGCCATACCCATATTGCATTCGCAGGTAGCAGGGAGAATGAATTCTACATGAAGACAGAGGGCAAGACGTACTCCCAGATCCAGGATTCAGGCGGCGGAATTTACCGCACTTTCAAGGATGTCAAAAAATCAGACTTTGGACAGGTGTATGCCCAGACCCTTGACAGAATTGCCCATGGGTTGCTTACCGGAACAACCTCATTCGAGGTGAAGACAGGGTACGGCAGCAATGATGCTGAAGAGATCAAGTTGCTTGAAGTTGCGGAAAAAATATCAAGACTGGGCCTTGCGAACATCAGGAAGACTTTCCTTGGGCTTCATGTCATACCGGAGGGAGTCGGGGAGAGAGATTACACTGAACATGTCTGCAACAGCCTGCTCCCAAGCATTGTGAAAAGGGTCGACTTTGCGGACATATTCTGCGACAGGGGGGCATTTGGACTTGAATCCCTGGCGAAAATTTATGAAGCATCGTCCAGATATTCTGTACCTCTCCGGGTCCACGCTAATGAGATCGAGAACATAGGTTGCCTGAAGGCACTCAGGGGAAGGAAACTGGCATCTGCCGACCATCTGTTGCGTGTCGATGACGACGATCTTGATGCATTGAAATCTACAGGAGGCATTGCAACACTGCTTCCTTCAACCGCATTCTCGTTGTCACCAGGCTCCATGCCAGATTTTACAAGATTTTCAGCAAGGAATATTCCGGTTGCCATTGCCTCTGACTGCTCTCCCTCCACCTACACGACAAACCTGCTTACGGAAGTCTATCTTGCGGTAAGGTTCTGCAGGATGCCCATCGAGGCCGCTCTCAATGCCGTTACAGTGAACGCTGCCTTTTCGCTGGGAATGGAGGACCAAGTGGGATGGATAGAGCCTGGAAAGCTCGCGGATATTGTCGTGCTCGATGTGGATGATTACCGGAAGCTGCCATATCAGTACGATTTCATAAAGGTGCGCCACCTCATTAAATCCGGAAGGCTGATGATACATGATTTTGCCCCCATGGGAAGGCTCCGGTGGGCACTCAATGGAGAATTGGCAAAGTTTAATTGATACCTGAATTTATGGCCCCGTAGCGATGAGGAAACCGGACGTAGCCAGTATTATAAAGCAACTCGATAACATTGGTGCAAGGAAGATCTTACTCCAGTTGCCAGATGGGCTGAAGCCTGAGGCTTTTGACCTATTCTCGAAGCTCTCAAGCAAGTACTCAGTGATAATATCGTCCGATCCATTCTACGGGGCTTGCGATGCCGGTACAGTTGAGTCTTACAGGGATGTGGATTGTATTGTACAGCTAGGTCATTCCCCAATTCCCAATCTGCATTACCCAAAACCGATGATCTTCGATGAATTCCTGATGGACCCAGAGATAGAGCTTGATCCTTCAATATTCAATATTCTGAGATCACGGGGGTACAGGAAGATCGGCCTTCTGTTTTCAGTTCAATACAGGGACGTTGCCGTTAGGGTACGCGAAATACTTTCTCGATCCGGCTTCGAACCTCTTGTTGGCCGGGTTGACAGCAGAATGAAATACCCAGGCCAGGTGCTGGGATGCAATTTCAGTGCAGCCCATCTTATCTCCGATGATGCAGAATGTTTTCTCGTGGTGAGCACTGGCAAGTTCCATGCCATTGGAGTACAGCTTTCCACCGACAAGGAGACATTTATTCTGGATCTCAACAGCAGGTCGCTTGAGTCTATTTCCAAAGAGACAGATGAATTCCTGAGGAAAAGGTATGCAAGGATCTCCAGAGCACTGGACGCCCAAAAGTTCTGCATAGTTATGGATACTAAGGTCGGCCAGTACAGGGAGAAACTCGCCGAAGTGATCCGCAGGCAGGTGGAGAGCCTTGGGAAGAGTGCGATAATGCTTAAGACCAGCGAAGTCAGGCCTTCGGATTACGAGAACTTGCGCTGTGACGCCATTGTCTTCACCGGTTGCCCCAGGGTATCCATAGATGATGAACAGAAATTTCCGATGCCGATACTCACCCCTCCTGAATTTCAGAGGCTTTTTGGGTTCAAGAAAACCAGGGGGTACGTCATGGATGAGATCGTGGCTGTTGATCCAGTCAACTGACCTTTCCAATGAGGTAAGTTGGCCCGGTGGCGACGATTTCAACGTCGAGCCTGCTGTATAGGGTGAATTCCCCCGGAACTACGACGGGACGATAGGCATCGTCCCTGCCAACCCACGTCCCCTGTTTCCCCCTCTCAGTGACCAATATGTTCATGTATTTCCCGATCTGGCCCTGAAGCTTTTCGGAAGTAATTTTCCTGTGAAGTTCCGTTATTTCCCTGGTCCACCTCTTTACCATGTTTGATGGAGGAGGGGGGCTGCTGTAGTCGACCGTGTATGGACGCGGGGAATACCTTGTAATATTGCATATTTCCGGTTTTACCCGATCTAGCAGGGAGCATGTCAGTTCAAAGCTCTCCTCATCGTCACCATGGTAGCCGGTTATGATATCAGTCGAAAGAACTGAATCCGGGAAGCGACTGCGGTACTCCCCAACTATTCTTAGAAAGTCTTCTGCAGAATACTCCCGGTTCATCGAGTCCAGGATCCTGTTGTCGCCGCTCTGTACTGGGAGGTGCAGGAACTTGAATACCTTGCTGCTCTGCATTGAGTCCATGAGCTCTGGAAGTATCTCCAAGGTGTTCTTTGGTTCCATCATGCCTATTCTGAGCCTGAAATCTGATTCAACCGATGTAATGCTGTTCACCAGGCCAGGTAAACGAATGGAGAGATCCTTTCCATATGCAGCAGTATCCAGTGACGAGATACGAACTTCCCTGATTCCCTTCTCGAGCTGCATCCTAACCTGCGACACGATCTTGCCTGGGGGTCTCGAGACCAGCTTCCCCCGCGCTATATGGGAAATGCAGAAATTGCAGCTTCCCGTGCAGCCCTGGTTTATGGGTATCCCCTCGAATATAGAAGGCTCCCGGATCTCAATGTCGTCGAGGTCTCCAGCATAGAAGTTCCTGAACTCCCTGGGCTTGATCACTTCGATGCTGCCCCCTTCTATTGCATTTCCACCGACGCTGGAAAGACAGCCCAGCACCCTTACCTTGGATTGTGAGGCGAGATCCGATATGCGGTCGATCATCCTGTCCTCGGTGCTCTTGATGACCACACAGGTGTTGATCACGGAAATATCTGCTTCTGCAGGACTGTGGACAATAGTATTTCCTTCTCCCAGCATCTTGTTGACGTAAAGTCCTGCCTCTGCCTTGGAAAGTGTGCAACCATAAGCCTCATAGTAGATTTTCAATGCAATCCTGACTCCGTCCTATTGAAGTGCATAATAAAAAGTTGATCAGCAGGCATTCTCATGTGGAAACAAGCGCCCGAACGGGCGCGTGGTCTGAACAGTAACGGTATGGCAGTATGGTGGAATCTACCACGTTCTTCTCAATGTCACTGGAAACCACAAAGTAGTCTATTCTCCAGCCTATATTCTTGGCCCTTGCGTCGCCCATGTAAGACCACCATGTGTAGTTTCCTCCTTGATCATTGAACATCCTGAATGTGTCCCTGTATCCTGAATCAAGAAACTGTGTCATCCACTGGCGTTCCTCAACCGTGAAGCCCGCACTTCCCTCATTTTCCCTTGGCCTAGCTATGTCTATCGGCCTGTGGGCCACATTCAGATCACCACACAGGACAATTGGCTTACGCCTTCTGAGATCATCCATCCATGATGCAATTGACCTATCGAACTCCAGTTTAAATTGCAGTCTCGCCAGGCCCTGCTGGGAGTTTGGGAAGTATGCATTGATCAGCATTAATGATCCAAGATCCAGACTAACGACCCTCCCTTCAATGTCGAATTTGTTGATGCCAATCCCAACAATTGCCCGTTCCGTGTTTTCCTTCGTAAGGATCATGGTGCCGCTGTAACCCTTCTTCATTGCTGGATTGAGATGCATTGAGTACCCAAGCGAGGCTATCTCGTCAGGGATGTGCTCCTCATCGCACTTCACCTCCTGGAGGCATACTATATCCGGATCAAGCCTGCTGATCGCCGAGGCTAGCCCCTTTTTCACGGCTGCTCTGATGCCATTGACGTTCCAGGATATTATCGAGAGTTCCACTGTCTTGCATGCGGTTGCCTATTATATTATTGGGCTTAGGCCCGTCTTTATTTGTGCCTTTACCTGCCATGTTCCCCATTGAGGCTTACATATTATCATAGACAATCTCCCAGAAAATTCAAATTGCCCATTGAATTGTGGTTCAGGGTAGTTCAACGTTGATCGGCGACCTTGTTGACAAATTTAATAGCTATAGAAGTACCTGCCTCAGCCTTCAAGCCTCAGAGAATGTGCTTAGCCCAAGCGCGTCTGAGGCCCTTTCATCAAGGCTTTCCACAAGGTACTCACATTTTGACACTGGCACAGGTGAGAACTCGTATGGCGGGTCGGATATCATAGAGGAGATACGAGAAGAATCCGAGCGACTGGCATGTGAAGTTTTCAGGGCCAGGCATGCAGAGGTCAGGCCGATTGGGGCACACGTTGCGGTTGAAGCCACCCTGCTTTCCACAATGGAGAAGGGAGATACCTTCATGTACATAGGCGGGAAGAATGGAGGGTATCCGGGATACCAGCAAGAATACCTCCCAGACATGCTTTCCCTGCACTCAGCTGAGATTCCGTACCATTATGAGAGCCAGGAGATAGATTATGATGAGCTGGATGCTTTGACATCCAGAATAAAGCCAAAGGCCATTGTTCTTGGACAATCCGCCTTCGTGAACGAATACGACCTCTCTAGGATCAGAGAAATAGCCGATTCACGTTCCATGCTGGTCATTTACGATGCATCCCATGTGATGGGACTTGTTGCAGGAAGGGCATTCCAAAAGGATGCTGTCGAAAAGGCGGATGTGGTTCTTGGTTCAACTCACAAGTCATTTTTCGGCCCCCAGGGTGGAATTGTGCTCTCGAACCGGGATGATATAATCAACAAGGTGAGGAAGAACCTCACTTGGAAGACGATGGACAATTACCACCCATCCAGGCTTGCATCCCTTGGGATTGCACTTGAGGAGATGGCAAGGCATGGGAAGAAATATGCAGCTGCAGTTGTCTCCAATTCTGCCACACTTGGAAAATACCTGAACGAGAATGGCCTAGGCATAAGGTTTCCACCATGGTTCTCAAAAACGCACCAGTTGCTGCTTGATACAGGTGCCCTGAGGATCAGGGGGTTGAACACCATTTCATTCTCAAAGCTCATGGAGAAAAACAGGATCATCCTGGATCGGGATGGAAGGATAGGAACCTCGGAGGTCACCAGGCAGGGCTGTGACGACATGGAATATGTCGGGGAACTAATTATTAAAGCCCTTGGAAATCATGATGTCTCCAGGGAGGTTTCTGATTTCGTATCAAGCCTCAACACGGAGTACTGGTGATAAGCGGATGAATGCAGAAGACATCATGACCAAGGAACTTTTGACAGTGACCTCAGAATCAAACGTTTCCCACGCCATCGCCAAGATGAGAGAAAACCACGTTCACTCGGTTCCAATACTGGACGGAAAATACTACGTGGGAATGGTAAGCTATATCGACCTGATCCGCAGAAGGAGCCTGCAGATCTACTCGAAAGTAACGAATTATATGTCCCCTACCCCGAGCCTCTCTCCCGGTGACAATGCACAGTCCATTGTGAGGAAGATGAAGGAGTCTGGACTTTCGGCGCTTCCCGTGATTGATGGGAAAACGCTTGTGGGAATAGTGACAACTGCGGATATCGTGAGGAATTTTGAGGGTATCGCAGGGGCGACGAATTTCAAGGCAATGAATGTGATGACTGCTAGCCCACTGACCGTCAAGCCAACAGATACCGTAACAACGGCGCTTGAGTATATCCGGGACCTTGACGAATATGAGATCCCCGTTACGACGGATGAAAAGCTCACGGGCATTCTCCGGGCAGACAATGTCCTGGACATTACCGTCAGAGAAAGAGAGAGCATCAAGTTCGGACAGTACCAGTCAAGGAGGTCCCCGGTGAAGGTTCTTGTGAATTCCGTAATGGAACCCCCGAAATACGTCGACGTGGAAGACAATGTGATAGACGTTGCAAAGGTCCTCCATAAGGAGCACCTCCACATGATCCCGGTAGTGGACAAGACCATGAAGATTCATGGCGTCATTGACCTGTCTGATCTCATGGAGCTGGTTGACATCAGGGAGACCACAAACGGCCTGTTCGTGAACATCAGCGGCCTGGGGCAGGCTGATCAGGATCTGTACGATATCACCTATTTCCTTGCAGACAAGTACACCCAGAGACTCCTCAAGATTGCAAACAGGGATCACGGGACTCTCAACATCCATGTGATGAAGTATAAGACAAGAGGCTCAGTGAAGTACTCAGTCAGGACCAAGCTCTCCATAGGCAGCCATTTCCTGTCCGTGGACTACCACGGATGGAACTATGGAAAATGCCTTTCCGAAATATTTGAAGACTACGAACTAAGGCTAAAGAGAGCCCTGGGGAAGGACTGAACAATGGAACACCTGCTGGACAAAATAGCCGCAATGTGCGGTCGGAACAGCAGGTTCTACGACATCAGGTACATGGAAGAGACCTCACAGTCTGTCTCATACAGGAACGGTGAATTCCAGGGTGCAGGGACCTCGGGCGAGAGAGGCATAGCCGTTCGTGTCGTAAACGAAGGGATAAGCTACGGGTTTTTCAACGATGAGCACAGGGCGGAAGATGCCGTCAGGAGAGCCATTGAACGTTCCCACAAACATGGAAGGAATAAGATCAGCCCTGGAGAGCCGGTCAGGGACAGATGGAGCATCAAACCCTCAAGGAGTCCGGAAGATTATTCCCTTGACGACAGGATTGACATAGTGAGGTCCATAGACTCGATGATGAATGACCTCCATGCCAGCGTGAGGCTCAATTACCTTTTTGACAAGCAAGTAAGGCAGGTCTACCTGAATTCATCAGGATCATACCTGGAGGGAGAATTCCCAAGGATCGGCTACTACTATGTAATGGGGTTTACCCAGCCGGACAGCTTTGAACAGTCATACAACCAGTTCGGGATAACGGGTGGATACGAGGACTTTGCTGGCATGAAAATAGAAGAGGAGGTTGAAGACGATGCGCATAAACTCTCATCTGCCACGAAGTCTGCAAAGCTGGAACCTGGAAGATATGACGTCATACTTGGACCTGATCTTTCTGGTATCGTGGCTCATGAGTCCTGTGGGCACCCTATGGAGTATGACAGGATAGTTGGCAGGGAAGGCGCGCTCGCCGGGGAGTCCTTCCTCACCGGGAAGACCTTTCCGTACCGGGTTGGCTCTGAAAGCGTGAGTGTCATTGACGATCCCACGCTCAGGGGAAGCTATGGATATTACAAGTATGATGATGAAGGGGTAAGGGCGAGGAAGCGATACCTTTACAAGAATGGGATGACAGATGAGTTCATTCTCAACAGGGAGAGCGCTGCCATACTTGGCGTTCCATCAAATGCTGGCGGCAGGTCTGCGTCCTGGAATTATGAGCCTCTCGCAAGGATGAGCACTACATACATTGAGCCTGGGGACATGAGCCTTGATGAACTCATTGAAGATGTCAAGCTCGGAGTTTACATAGGCTCTTACACAGAATGGAACATTGATGACATACGGTTCAACCAGAAGTACGTGGGTAAGGATTCCTTCATGATACGGAACGGAAAACTTGCGGAGCAGGTCAGGAGGCCTGTGCTTGAGACCACTACAACCGGACTCTACTCCGCGGTGGATGGGACGTCTAAGGACCTGCATTTCTCTGCCGGAAGTTGCGGAAAGGGAGAACCTGAACAGGGAATAGAGGTCTGGATGGGGGGACCCCATGTCAGGCTGCGTAACATGTATCTATCATAGGGTGAATACAGAATGGAAGCAATTGATCGTCTCTTTGAGAAGCTGTCCAGGAGGAATTTCGACGACATAGTTCTCCAGCAGGTGTCGGGCGATGTGTCACAGGTAAGATTCTCCGGGAATATGGTGGATCAGGAGTCGACCTGGGTTGATGATTCGGTTGATGTGTTCGTCGCTAGAGGCAGGAAAATAATAGCTTATGAGATGAACGACCTTTCCAGGACGGACGAAGCCGTGGAATTCCTGGCCAGCACAATAGACAGGATGCCTGAAAACCCATCGTATGGCGGAATAAACACTACCAGAGTTCAACAAGGTAACTGGAACTCCAGGGGATCTGATTCTGATCTCGGTGATGCTGCACAGGCAATGATCAGGTCGGCCTTGGAAAATGGCGCAGAAAAATGTGCCGGGATAATTTACAGGAGAACCGAGACCGTGTCGCTCATTACCCCATATAACTCTCTCTCAAGTACAACGTCCGGACATGAGGCCGTGATACGTGCCTTCTGCGGTGACAGCACAGGGCAGGAAGCCATTCATTTCGGCCCTGGCTCGGGATTTTCCACACGGGCCATTGAAAAGATGGGGGTTGAGAGCGCACAGACTGCAGCAAGGAAGGTGCCACGAAGGGTGGGGGACCCCGGCAAGTTTGACGTGATTCTCTCCCCATACGTCATCGGCAGCCTCCTCTCCTATTCTGCCCAGTACTTTTCCGCAGAGTCTGTGATGGCTGGCCTCAGCTTTCTCGAGAACATGATTGGCAAGGAGGTTGCTTCCCCACAGGTCAACCTGGTTGACGATCCCACGGACCGGAATGGGATAGCGTATGTACCTTTTGACATGGAAGGGACCCTGACCAGGAGAAATACGCTCATAGAGAAAGGTACCCTGAAGACATATGTGCATTCCTGCTCTACTGCAAAGAGATTCAACACCCAGACCACGGGGAACGCTGGCATCCTCGACCCGGTTCCATGGCAGCTCAAGCTGCTACCTGGAGGCGGGGAACTGGATTCCATGATATCCGATTCCAGGGATGCACTTCTGATTCTCAACACATGGTATACCAGGTTCCAGGATGACAGGAACGGAGTTTTTTCTACCGTCCCAAGGGATGGCGTATTCCATGTGAAGAATGGCGAGATCGTTGAATCGTGGTCAGGCATAAGGATCAGCGATTCGATCCCTAACATCCTGAAATCCATCAGGCAGACCTCTGCGGACACAAAATGGGTTAAATGGTGGCTTGAGATCAGCCCCTCTGAAATGCCATATGTGTCGCTTGAAGACATCCAGATTTCAAGGTCATTCTGAATGAAATTCCCTTCTCTGGTTCATGGCATGATGTCAGCACCTCAATCGCAGCAAGAACAGATAAATTGATTGGAAACCACGCATATAGAGCCACTTGCTCATTTTACATGGAGCTAGTAAAGCCTATCTCATACATCTGTATAGATCATTCATGACAGGAAGATTGAAGATATGGAGAAAAGACAACATGGATGCTTCAGTTATTGAGGACTTCATCGTAAGGTTCCAGGAGTGCAAAACCCTGCACGTGCTGGTTTCGGATGGGATAATGCTGGACCTGAGGAACATCGTTGGCAGTGACGACATCGACAGGGTCCGCATACAGAGGATCCTAACGCCATATCAGCTTGAGAGGATACTGATGGAATCGGACAACGAGCCCCACTTGGTGCTCATAAAGGCTGAAGTCATCGATTCATGGTCTGTCCATGTGATGGAGAGCCTCTATGACATAATGAGGATCAAGACTAGCTTCTATGGATGTACCATAGAAACTGCAGTCATAGGAGAACATGGGATATACGAGAACTACTTCGGGAGGAAATTCTACAATCCCGTGGAAATTGATGAGGAGAGGGAAGGGCTGTTTGCTTGGGAAGAAGCACCCCTACCGTAAGGCAGTACTTTGACGCCATGGTGAAGAACTACGGCAGGATGGGATCGGTCATGAGGGCAGAAGACTGCCCTTATCTTGAGGAAATACTCCGCCTTGGAAGGATGCACTCTCCGGAAGTATCCATGGCAAACATAGACCCAGAAACAGGGTTCATCCTTTCCGTCCTTATTGAGATCCTGAAGAAGATAAGGGAACACGAAGATGGCTGATGTCCGAAACCCTGATAAACGCCTCTGGAGGAGACACCATAACCCTGCATTATCTGGCGTCTTCAGGGATAAGAACCAGGAGGGTCAGAAACAAGACATGGATCTTCGTGTCCGGGTCGGATTATGACCTTGAGTTTTTGGCCTCTCAGATTGAATCACAGGATAGCATAGGGTTTTCCCCCGACACTGGCCATGACGTATACAGGAAATTCAGGGGCTTGAGAATTCATCTCAATCCGTCCCAGATCAGGGACATGCTCTATGCAATCGAGAACATAGGACTAGGAAGGAAGTTCTCAGTATACAACGCAGACATAGATCCTGCACACAGGTTTCTGGCGGAATCTGGTCTGGAGCTGTTTCACATAGACTCGCCAGATGACCTTGACCCGGAAGTTCCGGCAGTATCTATTGAGGTAATGGGAAAGAAAGGGCACCCTGAAAAGGTCAGGATAAACTCCGGCCAGTTCATGGAACTGAATGATCGAACGTACCAAGACATATATTCTGCCATACGGGATGCATTCATAGTGGTCTACGACAACAGGTTTGACCTGTTCTCCTCACTTCTTGGCGCCATGCGGAGACGATCATTGCCTGTCTCGTACAGGACACTGAAAGGAGGCACATACCAGTCCTACGGGCAGGTCCATTATAACAACAACAGGGTGTACATGAGCGGAAAGGTAATGATCGAGTCCAGCTCATTCATATACAGGGAAGCCGGGATCCCTGGGCTAATGGAGATGTCCAGGATATCCTCTGTTCCCATGTCAACCGTATCTGTTATAACACCAGGAACAGCTGTTTCTTCGCTGGAAATATCTCATGCCCTGAAAAATGGCGTACTGGTTCCACTCTACAAAGCTGATCACGAGGGAGAGAAAACTGTGAGCGATCTACTGCAGATGGACCGCGGTGGGCTGGTGCTTCAGCCTGACCCGGGAATATATCAGGACGTGACGGAGATAGACTTCTCTTCAATGTACCCGAGCATCATAGTCAGGTACAACCTCTCTCCAGAGACTGTGTCCAGGGGACGTGGAGAAGAAGTCCCAGATTCCCCGTACCGTGTCCGAACTGACGTGCAGGGGTTTCTCTCGATGGCACTCAGTGAACTCCTGGAGAAAAGGCTTCACTATAAGTCCGTGAAATCAATGCACCCGGTATACGGGATGCGGGATACCGCCCTGAAGTGGATGCTCCTGACCTCCTTCGGGTACACAGGCTACAAGAACGCAAAATTCGGAAAGATCGAGGTGCATGAGTCTATCACGGCTATTGGGAGACACTGCCTTTCCACGGCAATGAGGCTTGCGGAATCCATGGGCTTCCGGGTGATCCATGGAATTGTTGATTCTCTCTGGCTGAAGGGAAACGGCAATATCCCTGATCTGCTGGGCAGGATCAGGGATGAAACACGAATAGATATCGTAGAGGAGGGGCGTTACAGGTGGATTGCCTTCCTTCCTTCCAGGAGCAGGATCGGTGCCCTGAACAGGTATTTGGGCCTGAAGCATGATGGAACATTCAAGGTTCGCGGCATTGAGATGCGAAGGAAGGACTCCCCGGGGATAGTTGTAAAGTTCCAGTCACATGCCCTTGAGATCCTGAAGAACTGCAACACAATTGCGGACATCTGCAGTGCAGCTGGAGCAATCCGGAAACTTGAGGGCCAGTTCATGAAGAACATGGCCAGTTTCCCGAGGGAAGACTTCGTCCTCAGGATCTCGCCGTCCATGTGGAAGGATCAGTACAGAGTCAGGAACATCACCAAAATTGCAATGGAGAGTTTCAGCAGAGACGTTGAAATATCTCCGGGACAGCAGTTTCCGGCTGTTGTCGTGGACAAGGATAATGAAGTTATTGACGTGGATGGTTCGTATGATACCATTGACACCGGGTTTTACATGGAACTGCTGAAAAGGTCTTTTGAGCCCTTTGACTTCCTGATATCGAACGCTTGCGGATCACGCAATTCCCCTTATAAGCCGCTCTATCTTTTCGGATAGCACCGAGACAGGCAGATCATTGATCTCGATTACCTTGTTCACGCCCTTCCTGTCGCCCATTCCCATTATCCTGCTTTCCACGAGTCCCATGTTCTCAAGCCTCCTTAAGACCCTGTAGACATTCATGCTCTTCCTGAGCTTAACGCCGAAGGACTGGGCTGTATCGCTGAGCATCTTCGAAACGCATGAGACATTTGTCCTGACTCCATGACCTATGCACCGGCATATGGTCCACAGCATGATCAGCTCATCGATGTCGAGCTCTCCCAGTTTGCTCTCCGTAAAGAAAGGGTTGATCATTGCCCGTGCAGCCCTCACGTCGTCACTCCCAATGGTGCCAGAGTTCCTGTATTCCGCTATGTGAGCAGCCTTCTGGAGCAGCTCTATTGCGACCCTGGCACTGCCGAACTGCTCTGCCATTCCCGCAATGTAGCGCACTATGACCTCATCATAGGCCTCATCGATCAACGCAATCCTGCACCTTTCCATAGCAATGGAGTACAGCTCTTCTACATCATACTGCCTGAACCTGAGCGTGGAAAAAATAATCCCCATGTTGCCCGTTATTCCTGGAACAAAATTGATAGGGTTCTCTATGGACACAAATATCACGGAGATCATTGTGCCAAAGGTCTCGTGGGCCTTGCTGATGATCCTCAGACCTTCTGGATCAGATCTTAGGCAGTTCCTCGCCTCGTCCACTATGAGGAGGATCTTCTTTCCAGTCCTGGCCTGGTACTTGTTCAGGTATCCAAATATGGATTCATAGCTTAGGAATAGCGATGGATTTATCCTTCCAAGCCTGTTGAGGGAGTCCAGCAGGACTTGCCTCATGCTGGTGTGGGCAATGGCGTTCTCGTAGAGGACTGCAATATCCCCGAAGGTTTTCTGGATGAACTTCATGGTCGTTGTCTTGCCAACGCCAGATGGGCCATATACCATCATGACGTTGCTGCTGCCGCTCCGGAGGGGCTGTATAACTGCCTGTTCTATTGCCTGTATCTCCTTCTCCCTGAGCTTAAGGTTATCCGGGATGTAGGCAGCGTCCAGTGCCTCCGGCTTCCTGACAAGCAGCATTGGATCGCTTTGCCTTCATGCCCTTGACATCAGGCTGAGGCTGCTTATTGTCTTGGTCTCAGGTACACCGTAGCTCTTGACCTTCTCTATGTCAACCCCGGCCTTCCTTGCAATCCTCTCAACATATTTCATCATCAGGTAGCCGCCGCCGGATATTATTGCCCCAGTTCCTGCTCTTGCGAAGAAGTTGCCTTCAGTATCTCTCATTCCATCTCTTATGGCAATCTTGGCAAGATGCCTGTAGGAGGCATAGTATACGGCAAGTTGCTCCTTCGTAAGCATGTTCCTGTTGAGCGATCTTGACTTGATCCTTCCAAGTGGAACGTTGACCAAGGGGGTAACTGTGAACTCAAATGGCCTCCCGTCAGAATAGGAGTTGCTCAACCTGTTGATCATCCCAATGGTATCCCAGTAGTCTTCCTCAGTCTCTCCTTCCTGGCCGACCTGTATGGTAAAAGCGGGTCTCCAATAATACTTGGTCTCTACGCTGACCCCCTGCCACACTATCTCTGCCCATGTCCCGTCAGGACCCACCTTCAGTGGAAGGGTCTTATTGGGCATGTGCCTACGCGCCAGCTCGTCACTTCCGGTCTCGACACCGGTCTGTATCCCTATCCAGTTCCTTGGCCCTGCCTTCAGTATCTTGGACAGTTTCTCCATGAGTTCGGGATATCCAGCTGGGATTGAAATACGCCCATGGGTAGGGTTAGATGTCTGGATCCCGGGAACTGACATCACAGTACTCATGAGCTCCGTTAAAGCTTCCTCATTTGGTTGAAACATGTTGCCATGCTTGTACCCGAATATTTCGTCGGAATGGAGCCAGGCATTGTGTACGCCGGCCCTTGCATTGACAGCCAGTTCCCTTGCAACCTTCTCGGGTGAATAATATCTCAGCGGCCTGAGCGTGACCTCGCAGAAGTCACAGCCAACACCGCATCCTCTCATGACTTCAACCATTCCCTTAACCGATGGGTTGACTATGTCCGGTATGTCCTCAAGTTTGGGGTACGCGGCGAGGGTAACCCCCCTCGCAAGAAACTTCGGGTCCTTCTTGAGAACTTTCCTGAAATGCTCATCATATGACATGTACCCCCTGTAGAACAAACTCTCATCGATGTTGTCATCAATTATCTGCCGGAAAAGTACCGGGGCTATGTCATCGATCTCGCCCTGAACTATATAGTCGAAGCCGTAGTCTTCTATTGTCTCAGGAAGCACGGTAAATTCCCATACTCCAGGGCCACCGACGAGAAGTTTTGCCTTCTTTCCATTCATGGCCGCCTTGACTTTGGTCATAAGGGCATCCCAGTCCCTCCTGACCCAGGCCATCATGTCCCCTCCAGTGAGGGCATAGTACGACATGGTGGTTGGCCCGGTGCCCAGTGGATCCATTGTCGATATTCCAACTATAGCAGTGTCGTCCCTGATGAAATTCTGAAGGTAATCTTCGTGAGCTACCACTACTTCTTCCTTCTTGAATTCCCTGAGAAGCGAAGCTTCCAGCTTCCTGAGTGCATAGGGTGCGTACTTAAGCTCTCCTGAAGGGAGAGCAGGGGGGGCAGGTCCCCTTAGGAATTTGTAAATTGCCTCTGGAACACCACGCGAGGGTGCGGAAGGCAGGAAATCCAGGAGTGGAAAGTTTCGGTACTCATAACTCAGGGTGCTATCCGAAATTAGCACGATCTTTGTCATTCATTCGCTCCTTTCCCCTATGAAGCCAGAAAACGTTTATAAACATTATCCAAAACCTTTAAATTCCCAATTTATTCATTGGTCAGTATATATGTATGAACTAACGGATAGGCGTTCAAATCTGATGCCGGAAAATAAATACATATTCATGCTTGAAAAGGTAGAAGCCTCCGGAGAGCGCCCTGTACTTCCAAAGATCCTGGGCTCCCCTCTTTCCCCTAGTCGCGTCATAGTTCTTTACGACTATGCTCTTTAACACCAGGGATCTCCCTAGCATCATGTTCATGGACAGGAAGCCAAGAGGAACGATCTCCCCATTTTGGTACTTGTCGCCTATCACCAATGCGATATGACCTCCATCTCCCAACACTTCAAGGGTATTATCTACGATTTTCCCAAGCATTCTGATGAAACTGTCCACATCAGCTACCGTGGAAAGATCCCTAGGATCTTCGCTGAATCTTATGATGTCATGATAAGGGGGGTGCAATATCACCAGCCTGTATTTCAGGCCGCCGGAAATCCTGAGCAGATCAGATGGGCTAATGGATGCAGAGTCTCCATGAACCACACAGCACTTGCTGGATCTTGGGACAGAGGTATCTACCATCTGCCTTGTTCTCATGGCGATGTCTGAGTTCAGTTCTACTCCAACGGAGTTTCGACCAAGTTTCATGGCCTCTATCAAGGTTGTTCCGCTTCCTGCAAACGGGTCAAGTACCCAGTCACCCTTCCTTGTGAAACGGAGGATGAGCTGGTGCGGTATCTGCGGAACAAAGTTTCCCCAATACCATGCATTATGAGGACCGGATCTGTCACGCTTGGGAAAAAGCCATAGGCTGTCTGTAAGTATTTCCTCATAATCCTTCCAGCGGTTCAGGTTGATGTCGTTGACCCCGTTCGTCTTAATCTCAACCGTGGACCTTTGCATCCTGCGGAGATAGTATCGTGCTCTCTCGATGGTCCTTGCAGCCAGGATTTGGTCTAGCTCTAAGATCAATGATTCCGCGGTGAGGATCGGCACATTGTTCCTCTCCGAGTAACTATTGATATCCGGCTGAAATCCGTTAAAGCCTGATATTTGTGTCCTGGTTGACCTGACTATTGCCCTAAGGTCCTCGATGCTTGGTGCAGCGATTGCTTTTCCAATCATTTCCATAAGCCAAGGGCGCAAATTACCAGGCGTTTCGGGTGTTCGACGTTTACCAGCACCAGGCTTGCTCGAAGAGTCAGGAGTCACTGTATTTCCTTCCATTTACTGCCGGAATTACATAAAATACAGTCATTTATATCCATAACCGTGAACTGAACAAAAGGTTTACAGTCTTGGAAAGGTAAAGGCATTCAGAGGAAAAGCAGTATTCCTGCCAGCAAAACGAGAAGTCCCGGAACCATTATGAACCAGCCGTAAAAACCTACTATGCCAATGATTATGTCAATGATGCCCAAGACTATTGCAACAGTTGCAATGTCCCCACTATGCCGCTTTCTCACCCTCAAGTAGACCAGCGAATAGTTGAGCAGAATCAAAATACCATATACAATGACAAGAACAACCCCTTCAATGAAGCCCAAAACATCATTGGCTAAGCCGGACGCAGTCTTTGGAAGTCCAGCCAAAATACTAGAGCTTATGAGACCAATTATCAGAAGAACAAAGAAAAGAACACCAAGAACTATCGACAAAAGAACCAATATCCTTGCTATCTCCTTTATGTCCCTCCCTGCCATCCGAGATACTCTCCGAACTGATAGATAATTATAGACGTGAAATGAATGTGCCTGTGGCCCGCTCTCTTTCTTAGGAGGTGATCCATCCGCAGGTTCCCCTACGGATACCTTGTTACGACTTAACCCTCCTCACCGATATCAGATTCGAATTTGCCCTTTCGGACATATCCTCATCCAGTACCAACTCGGATGGTTTGACGGGCGGTGTGTGCAAGGAGCAGGGGCATATTCACCGCGGGCTGTTGACCCGCGATTACTACAGAATCCAGATTCATGAGGGCGAGTTACAGCCCTCAATCCTAACTACGAACGGGTTTCAAGGTTAGCTCCCCCTTTCGAGGTTGCATCTCATTGTCCCGCCCTTTGTAGCGCGCGTGTTGCCCGGAAGATTCGGGGCATACTGACCTGCCGTCGACCCCACCTTCCTCCAGCTTAGCGCTGGCGGTCCCTTCAAAGTGCACGGACAATCACTTGTCCGCTAGCAATTGAAGATGGGGGTCTCGCTCGTTATCACACTTAAGTGAACGCCCTACGGTACGAGCTGACGACGGCCATGCACCACCTCTCCTTCTATCGAGTAAACTCGTCAGGTTGACTCTCATCCAAAGGTCGCCTCCGGTGAGTTTTCCGGCGTTGAATCCAATTAAACCGCACGCTCCTCCTGTTGCGGTGCTCCCCCGCCAATTCCTTTAAGTTTCAGCCTTGCGACCATACTCCCCAAGCGGCCCACTTAACACCTTCGCTCCGGCACTGCTCTCCCTAATTGGAAAAGCAACACCAAGTGGGCAGTGTTTACAGCTAGGACTACCCGGGTATCTAATCCGGTTTGCTCCCCTAGCCCTCGTTCCTCACCGTCGGATCCGTTCTAGTTGAACGCCTTCGCCACCGGTCGTCCTTCCAGGATTACAGGATTTTACCCCTACCCCAGAAGTACCTTCAACCTCACCCGGTCCCTAGCTCCGCAGTCTCTCCAGAGGATCTCCCGTTAAGCGGAAGAATTTGTCTGAAGATTTACGAAGCCGGCTACGAACGCTTTAGGCTCAATAAAAGTGACCACCACTCGAGCTGCGGGTGTTACCGCGGCGGCTGGCACCCGTCTTACCCAGCTCTTATTCCTTGAGCTTTTTAGGCTCAAGAAAAGCCTTGACTAATGTCAAGGCACTCAGGTTTCCCGTGTCGCGCTTTCGCGCATTGCACAGTTTTCGCGCCTGCTGCGCCCCGTAGGGCCTGGACTTGTGTCTCAGAGTCCATCTCCGGGCTCCCCCTCTCAGGGCCCGT
>JAKAFX010000080.1 GCA_021817735.1 Thermoplasmata archaeon
CATGTTTTTTGCGGATGTTGCAATGGCAATTTGCTGTATCTCTCCCAACTCAAGACCAAGTGGATAAGGCTTCACGGCAGTTGACCTGCGGGAAGGTACTTCAATGACCCTCTTCAGGACAAAGCGCTTCTCTTCAGGGTCCGTAAATGTGAGATCCATGTTGGGGTTCACTGCTGCGGTCTCCTTGAGGTACTCGATGATCGACTGGCGCCCGGTCTGGTATTTCCCCCTTGCAGTTATGCTCACAGATGTCCCATGATCCCTGTCCCATATCATGGGCTTTTCCAGGAAAACCTGTCCTTTATTCTCCTTGATATCTATGCCCAACTCGAACATGTACGCCACGTCATCCTCGGTTCTCTTGGTGATAACCTGAGATCTCCGTCCGGTTGTTATTTGTCCATACAGGACTGCTGCGGTGATTCCGATCCCCTGCTGCCCCCTGGTCTGGCGCATGCCATGAAACCTGGAACCGTAAAGGAGCTTCCCGAAAACGTTGGGGACTTCTATTCTGTCAATCCCAGGACCATTGTCTGTTATTGTGATCCTGAACTCATCTCTCTGGACCTTTTCAATGCCTACTTCAATCTCGGGCAGGATGCCATGTTCCTCGCACGCATCGAGAGAATTGTCTATTGCTTCCTTCACTATCATGAACAGGGCCTTGAAGGCTGAGTCAAACCCAAGAATATGCCTGTTCTTCTCGAAAAACTCTGAAATGGAGATTTCCCTGTTTGCGGAAAGCTCCGGCGGCTTCCTTACCATCGCATGCTAAGAGACATTCAATGTAAAATGCTTTGCCGGTTATCCGAAGTAACCCAGGTCCTCCGGCTTCCCGGTCATCTTGTTCTGGATGTCTTCCTGCATCTTGCCGGTTATTTGCTCTAACTGATGGGTCCTTTCCTCGATATCTGCCATGTCCAGGGACAGATCCAGCAACTTTGACAGAATTTTGAGGACTTCCATAGCCCCCTTTGGATCCGCGAAGTACCCGGAGGTTTCGCCCATCAGGCAGGCCCCCTTGATGCCGAAGAGTTCCTTGGCAAGGCCCAGCATGACGCCCGCTGATCCGACTATTCCGCCTCCAGGCTCGCCTCTGGGGAATACTACTCCAGCTTCCTTCATTCCCTTCAGCATGTCTGCATCTGTTACTGCACCTAGGACCCTGGGTGTCTCGACTATCTTCCCAATGCTGTAGCCACCAAGGGTATAAACTGTGTCAAGCTTGAACTGGGATAGCAAGTCAAGCACGCTGAACGACATCTCATACTGCCCCTCCTGTGTTGTTCCCTGGGAATCACCAACAAGGGCGATCAAATCTCTCTTTCCCTGGAACTTCTTGTAATAGATAGTGTTCCTTACCAGGTAGGTGATTCCTTCGTCAGAGACGAACACCTGCGGCGGGAGGTATTGCGAGAATACTTCAGCCATTTTCTGCATCTTGAGCTTCTCGACCAGGTACTCTGCAGCTATCTTCCCGATGTTACCTATACCTGGAAGACCTCCAACAAGAATCGGGCTGTTGAGTCTCGGTTTCTTATAGCTCTTTACCAGTATCTTTTCCATGTTTCTCCACTTCCTCCTTTATCCTGAATCTTTGGAACCTGTCGTTCGGGGTGAATCTTGGAGGAATAGCCATCGCGGTTGCAATTCCGCATCGCGGGCATGTTTCCCCCAGGGTATATTTCCCGCAGTTTTTGCAGAACCTGATCAGTGATTTCGTACTACTCCCTCGTGAACTCTGCAGTCACCTGGTTTTTCTTGGCGTATTCCAGAATGTTGTTGATGCCTTTCTTCATTGATTCTTCTGCAGTCTTGTAGTCTGTATCCTTAAGCGTAACCCTGTATCTCGGAGCTCCGACGTATGAAATCTCAAGGCCCTCATTGCCAGATGCTTCAAGAGTCTTCTTTATCCGTTCCACTCCGTCTGGTTCAAGACTGTATACCTCAAGGTACCCTCCAATTTTCACGTAAGGAACAGAGACGTTCTCTCTCGCCACCTTCTGGAATGCCGGTTTCCACTTGGCTGAAACCTCAGGAAGCCAAGGGTCAGCAACAGATGCCTCTTCAAAAGCGGCATACAGGTTGCCATACTGCTTTTCCAGATCGGTGCCGAATTCGTTCCACGCCCTGTCTTCATCGATCCCTATAGACTTCGCGACGATCTCCAGTAGTTTCTCCGCCTTCTGGTCGTTTTTCCAGAGTGATATCTTGTCCCTCCTCTGGTGCTCGTTTACTCTCTTGAGGGAGAGTTCAACGTTTCGTCTTGATTCGTTTACATTGAGCACTTTGCATACGGTTCTCTGGCCCTCTCTGAGGTGATCCCTGATGTGCTTCACCCAACCGGTGGCCACTTCCGCGACATGTACGTAACCCTCCACCCCTGGGTACTCTTCCAGCCTGGCCTTTGCGCCAAAGTTCTTGACCTCTTCAATGGTCACAACAACAAGGTCGCCACTCTCTGGCAGATTTTTCTTCATTACTACTCCGGAACTATCTCACCACCGGCGGCAAGTTTGCCTCCAGTGGGCTTTGCGATAACCGAACCGCATACGTTGCATGTAACTTCGCTCGAGGGCCTCATGAAAACATACTGCTCATTGCTGCAGTCCGGGCACTTTATGCGGATGAAACCACGCTTGTCTCCCTTGGGTTTGCTGAATATCCTCTCTGCCATGTTCTTAAGCCTCCACTATCTCAAATTTCTTCGCCCTCTGTGTGGGAGGGGTAACTGCAACCTTACACTCAAGGCACCTGAATCTGATGGAGACTCTCTTGGTTGGCTTCTCCCTCCCTTCATATCTTGGTCTCGGAAATCCTCCAAAACCTGAAGTGACACGCCTGAATCTCCTCTGTCCAGCCTTGAACTCACTAGCCTTCTTCTTCCTGACCCTTTCCACTTCGTGGTCTGTGTGCTTTTTGCACTTCGGGCAATACATCTTGACACTTTTGGGAAGCTTCACTTTAGTTCACCTTTGATCCTGAGCAGAAAACGGAGTTTTCTGCTAACTCCAAATGGAGTGGGAGTATATCAGGAGTCTTTTAAGCTTTCCCTTATTGTGGTCGCTAATATAAGGCTTGAGAACAGCTCCGCTGTTTGCCCATGGAATCAAGAAAGGGAACAGGTTATATGGGATAGCTGCATTTTGCCTTCATGGCGGAATTCAGTTGCTACGTGTGCAGCGGAAAAGTAAGAACTGGCGAGAAATTTACCTTTACGAAGAAAGGATCTGTCCATTTTGACTGCTTCATTGGATCCAGGAGGAAAGAAGTCCCGGCGGAAAAGCATGATCAGCTGCGGGATCTCAGCCTGCTCCTGGACAGCCAGCTGAGCTATCTACTTGACGTTCTTTCCATTAAGAATGGAACCAATGGGGAAAATGAGACGGTAAATACTGCCTACAAGAATTCCGAGAAGGAAGCAGGAGAAACCACGAGGCGGATCAGCGAACTCTGATCTTGCCATAACTGTATATCCGGCGAGGAATGTGACTCTGTACGCTGGTCGCTGACAGGGCTTATGCTCAGGTTTGTATTGGGCCAAAATTAGAAAAGAACGGTTAAATACGCAGATCAGTTTAGAATTTTATGGAAGAAGATGATCTGGCACTTCCGTACCTCAAGATCCAGTCTTCCATTGTCAACTCATTTGAGAAAGAAAGGAAAATTATCGTTTCTGGAATTGCCCGGTCAGGCAAGTCTACACTTTCAAGGAATCTAGCGGAGATTCTGGGAAAGGACGTATTGGTGGTTGATCTACAGGAAATCTCGCCTGAGTCAATCTCGTCTGCGATTGATCGGCTTAAGGGAGCCGAGAATTACATCATTTTTGCCGATCGTTTCATCCTGAAATCTTCAATCAGGAGGCTGGACAAGGACCTGCAGGAAAGTATCTCCGAACTTCGTGGCCTTTTGAAGAAGTCATTGCAGATTGAAATGGTGGTAGATCCTGATGATGCCATGCAGATCCTTCAGTACAATTCACTCTATAATAGCCTCAAGTCCGCAGTAAATGTCAGGTCGGAAAATCGTTTGAATGAGTCGTTCGATGCGATGATCCAGAAGCTCATCCAGTGTGCGGAGCTACGTGGGACACATCTTCCAGAACTCATTGACCTGCATCTCCACAGAGTTGTCGAAGACCCGGAGATTTCATCCTTCCTGGAGGGGGGTTTTGTTGGGAATGACAGGCTAAGGTACAGGTTCGAAAGGCTAAATTCGAAGTTCTTCAACCGGAAGATGTTAAACGATGCATTCCTTGCCGCGATGGGCTACGGGCTTTATGTACC
The DNA here is from genome assembly GCA_021817735.1 of Thermoplasmata archaeon. GTDB lineage: Archaea > Thermoplasmatota > Thermoplasmata > Thermoplasmatales > Thermoplasmataceae > JAKAFX01. Next base: position 4,290 of record JAKAFX010000080.1, read on the forward strand.
GGGTTTCTCAGAGGAGGATGTCTCACCATATATTTCCCTTGCGAAGACAGATTCGCCTATTCTTGAGGATATATCGACGCTCGGAACTCCGGGTTACCTCCTGCTCACTTCACTAAATGAAAACGAAGAAGAAAAGCCAGCAGTTTATCTGAAGATCTTCTCGGATGCGGTAACAAACCTGCGCGGAAAAGCCGATCTGGAGGCAAAGATCCTCTGCTACCTGGTTGACTTAGAGAATGGAAACCTGCCGGGATGGACTCAGGCCGTAATCAACAAAATTCCTGCCGATGCCAGTCCGGAGGAATACCTAAGGCAAGAGTTCGGGAAGCTGAAATCAAAGCACGCTGACAGGATAGGCAAGTCACAGCAGAAAAGCGCCCAGGCAAAGGAGGATATGGTTGGCATGATCAGCCAGAGAATATCTCACATAACCAGGATAGCCAGAAGGTATCTCACCCGGGCTGACTATTTGGAAGTGAAGAACACCCCTGGGTTGGAAAAACTGAGGATTTTTGCCGGTATACCCAAGTTCCTGGTGGGATCAGAAGAGAGCGGCATTTCTGACCTGATAAGCGAAGCAATAGGGAAATCTGCTTCCAAGGCGCTTGTTATCACCGGAGAACCGGGGGTAGGAAAGACTACTTTCCT
>JAKAFX010000021.1 GCA_021817735.1 Thermoplasmata archaeon
CTCCTTCAACCCGGACGATCGCTACAAGTCAGCATTCGAGATGATTGCAGGGATAAATGGATGGAAGGGGGAATTCATGGTCTCAGACCTTGGGGAAATATGCCGGGTCTCGAGAAAGAAGGAGATTGAGATTATATTGTCCAGTGACGTTGTGGCGAATACATCCCACACCACTTACCTGCAATCAGACGTGTTCCGCGTGCTCCAGAAGAACAGGGATTCTCCTGCTACGGGTGCAGTGGTGGGTTACAGTGAAGTAACCTCGGAATTCCAGGTGAAGACTACAAGGGGGCGTTACGTATACTCAAGAAGGATCGGCGTTGTTCCAGAGAGGGGTACAATGTTCCCTCTACATGTTGACAACATATACTCGTTCAGCCAGGATGGAAAGGGCGGATCTTTCACATTCCACAGGATATATTGAGGCGATGGCATGGATATTGGTTCGGTAAGCATCAGGGGGCGGGTCAGGGAAAAGGACGAAGACTCGGTATTTTACCACGCATCCAGTGTAACCAACGGCTCCACTGGGGAAGAATCCGGGTTGTTTGTGCTCGCGGATGGAATGGGTGGAGGAGAAGAAGGAGAGATCGCTAGCAAGATCGCTGTCGACGTCCTGAAGAGGAACGCTGAAATAATACTCTCTGGAACAATTGAGGATTCTAAGGAAAGGCTTGTTAACGCAGTCAGGGAAGCCAATATGGAGGTTATCTCCTACAAGCATGATCACGGGTTCAGCGAAATGGGAACCACAATCACGGCTTGTGTCTACAGAGACAGCACCATTATTGCTACCAACGTTGGGGACAGCAGGACATACCTGTTGCATGACGGACGGATTTCACAGAGGACCGTTGACCACTCATTTGTCCAGGAATTGGTAATGAACGGATTGATTACGGAGGATCAGGCTCGTGTGCATCCAAGAAGGAACGAGATAAGCAATGCACTAGGGTTCAACGATGACCTGAAGCCTGATGTATACGTATGGAAAGCGTTCAACGAAGACTATGTTCTGCTGTGCTGCGATGGGATGTGGGAACCGATCCACCATCTGATCGGGGAGATATCAGCCATGAAGGGTTCATGCATGGAGAAAGTCAGGATGATGGCAGAACTGGCCAACGAGATGGACGGATCTGACAATATATCTGCCATCCTTTTCTCAGTGAACTCAAGAAACGATTTCGACCGATTCATCAGGAAACCTACCCTGTCTGTCCCCCAACGAACCTGATTCACTTGCAATAATGAAAGAAAACAACCCAGCGGTCAGATGGAGTGAACCATCACTTACTTCCTTCCATATTTCAGCATTACTTCAGTCGCCTCAATTAGATGCCCTTTCATGAGTTTCTCCAGGTCTCTCTTTCCAAGCCCCTCTTTCAGGGTTGGTGCAAGAGACGTTGCATAAAGCTTGAAGAAGTATCTGTGAGGCTTCGATCCAGGCGGGCATGGTCCCATGTACCCGGTCTTTCGGAAGCCGCCGAGACCCTGGGCATAACCCTGTGGTGTAACCTTGTCCCTGGGCTGGTTCTCGCTGAGGCCCTTCGATTCAGGCGGTATATTGTATATCACCCAATGTACGAAGGTCATCAGGGGTGCATCCGGATCTTCTGCAATTAAGATTAGTGACTTGGTGCCATCAGGCAGGTCACTCCACCTGACCTCAGGCGAGACATTGTCTCCATCGCACGTAAACCTTGGCTTCATGAATCCTCCATCCTCCGCACCGGGCAATTCAACCGTCATGGCCATGAATTTATAAATGAAGATCAGGTAAAATGCTTTGCACCTAAATTAGCTCAACAAAATACCACAAATAATTAATATCCAATGTTGATCAATCAACTTACCTGGCGTCTGATTTCATGGATTGCGACTCTTATATTAAGCTGATTATCCAGAAATACACCACAATGATAGAGCAGAAAGAGAGCGATCCCAATACTGACCCAAAGGAGCTTGCTGAGCAAACGTCCAACTTCATCTCATGGTTCGAGGAGATGATAAAGGGTGGAGTTGTCGACGGGGAAGAGCAGACATACACAGTCAAGCACTGTATCCTGAAGGCCATTGAAGTGGAACCTGAGGATGGTAGCTACAATAAGCTTTTCGACGCCCTCATGCTTTTCTCGGATGGGCGACTCAAGGAACTGTTTGGTGTTCAGATTTTTGAGTAGGATATCCCTCCTTTCCTGCTAAGTCTTATTTACCTCTGGAATCTAAACGACATGATATGGCAAGAAACGAGATCGACCAAAACATCAAGAACTTCCTGAAGACCCTCCCTTCGGAGGAGATCTATTTCGAGGCAATACGCGATATAATGAAGGATCTCATCAAGGATTATATCCGGGAAAAGATAAGCCAGGACAAGGAACTAAAGGCAGAGATTGTTCAGGTCCTGAAAGACTTCATCTCGGCCAAATTGAAGGAATATGATTCCCTTGCCAAGATGGCCAGGGTCACCGCAAAGATCGGGGTCAAGGTTGCTCCGGAGAGCCTCAGGGAGGAAGCTATCGGGGACTTCATGGACGTATTCCAGAAGGAACTGGAAGAAATCATCAAGAGAACAATGTGATGCGCTCAGGACTCGAAGTTCTTCGTGATCACAGATCTGGAGTGAAGGTCAAATAGCGTCATAATGGATGGCTTCGGACTGAAGTTCATCATTTTCTGGTATTCCGTCTGGGACTGCCAGGTAGAGGAATTGACATACCTGACTCCCTTATAGTTCCCAAGAGCGTGCGAATGGACATGGCCCGTAATAAAGATGTCCGGGACCTTTTCAATTACGTGAAAGTCCTCGCTGCTGGGTATTAGCGGCGTTTTTCCACCGTACCTCGGGGCCAGGTGCCTCCTCTTGAGCAGTTCCTCAAGGGCTCCTCCAATGGTGTCGAAGTTCATTCCGGGGATCAGTTCTACCATGTCATTGAGCGACATTCCATGGTATACAAGCACGTTCCTTTCCTCAAGAACAAGGTTGTATGGATTCGGGAGCAGCACTGTGTTGGACGGAAACTCCTTCCGTATCTTCTCGGGAAAGACTGGCTGAGGCTCGGCGAGCCTTACGATGTCGTGGTTACCAGGCATGAGGAAGACCGTGACATCCTCAGGCACCTCTGATATGTATTCTGCAAGTTTCAGGTACTGCTCCAGGGGGTTGAGCACCTCCAGGTCGTCTTCCTGGCCAGGGTAGACTCCTATCCCATCTACAACATCCCCGCTCAGTATGAGGTACTTCAGGTTTTCTGCCTCTTCCCGCGTGGACTTTATCCAGTTGATCATCTTCATGAAGTCCTGTTTCCTGAAGGTCTTGCTCCCCACATGGATGTCCGAGAGGGAAGCGACGTATGATGGTTCCCGACCAGAATCATCAATGAACCTGTTGGGGATATCCGGGTGAATGATCTCGTTTGCGAAGATGACCGGATCTCCCTTTCCATGGGAGATTGAACCAACCACGCCTATTACCTCATCATTGAGTATGAGTTCCTTCGCAGTTCCTTTGTCCTTCATCATGATTGCGGTTATCTGATCCTCGTGATCCTCGAGAACGACCTTCTTATGGCCGTTCATGGTCGTGCTTACGTCTGATACCATCCCGACAATCTTTACTTCCCCCTGGACCCTCTTGGCAGCCCTTATGGGGATAGATCCCCTCATTGAACTTGACAGGGACAGGATTTTCTTCAACTTGTTGTACCTCGACAGGAAATAGTTCCTGAAGTCGTCCACAGAACTCCTGACCCTTATATCGGGAGCATATACCTCGTACCTCGGATGCGTTACTCCAGAGCCATTTCTGAGGACGCTAATTACTTCTGATTCAGACAGGTATCCATTGGAAAGCACGCTTTCACTAAGCAGATCCTCGACCAGCAGACCAGTACTTGCCTTCAGGATCCTGTCCAGCGCCTTTGGATCCACAAGGATACCGTGGGAATGGAAGTACTCCAGTATTCTGCCCCGGTCACCATAAAGTGGATCCATGAGAACCCCAGTCAATCAAGAGATAAAATGGATATGTAGCCGCATCCGTTATGTACATGGGAGCTGGTGCGGGCAGAGCCTCACTGATGTGCTTGACTCGATGTGCTCAGGACGAAGCCTATCCTCCTTTTGACGAAGGATCTGTCAAGGTTTGAGAGGAAATACCCAAGTCTAGGCCCCCTCTCCCTGCCGATGAAGACCCTGTAAAATGCGGAGAATCCAGCAGAGGGCTCAGCATTGAATTTCTTTATGATCTCATGGACAGCATTGTGAATATCGTCTGGGTTCCATTCCAGGGAATCCATGCGCTCAAGAAATGCGGCAATTATGGAGCTGCCGGTGTGATCAAGGCTGACCGGCTCATCCTCTCCAAGGAGTCTGAACTTTACATTCTCGGGGGCATAGGTGTCAAGCCAGTAGCGGGCGACCCCGATTAGATGCTGCATGTCGCTGTCTATGCTGTCTGCGGAGTAGCCGCTCTTCTTGAGTGCATTCAGGAGTTTGCTGCCCTCTGGATAGATCTGAACCAGGTTTACGAGGTGCCTGAAACTGACGTCCTGGGGAGAGGGTTCCTTTCCTATGGAAGAGAACCACACTACATCCCTGAAATCAGGATCAGAAACGGTATCTTTCCCGAAATAGGCAGCGAGGTATTTCTCGAATTCATCCACTAAGTTGAGTAGGCCCATGGCGGGATCGAGGTCGATATGCCTTGAAGGGTTGTTTTTTGCTATTAGGAACCGGAGTACCATCGGAGGTGTGAACCTGACGAATTCCTCGGCCGGGATTACGTTGCCGGTAGAGGAGTGCATTGCTCCCTTACCCTTCAGGAGGATCCACTCATAAAGCAGAGGTGCAGGCGGGGTTATGCTGAAAATCTCACTGGCTATAGCCTTTCCAGTGTCATACGATCCCCCTGCCGCCCCATGATCCTTTCCGAAAGGTTCAACAGTTACATTGAGTATCTTCCATTTAGCTGGCCATTCCAGCCTCCATGGCAGCTTGCCATCATCCTTCCTGATGTCTGCTTTCCCCTCATGCTGGCAAGATCCGCAACGATACAGAACGAAAGGATCTTCAAATCCGATCATCCTGGTCTTTGCAATTGAACCGCAGTTGGAGCATATAGCCTGGTAAGGTGACCAGTCCTTCTCCAGTTCCCTGCCTGAGACTTCCGTCAGGATTCGGGCAGCCTTTTCCTTGTTCTGGATAATGGTCCTTATGACGTCCGCGAACCTTCCTGTCCTGTACATTTCTGAAGTCTTGATGACGTTTACCTTCACGTTTATGGTGTCAAGGGTCTCAAGAAACGGCCCGAGAAAATGCTCGGAGTAGGTCCCTTGTCCGTCAGGAGAAGGGATCCTGTATAGTGGTCTGCCGACGTACTTCTCGTAATCGTTGCTCAGGAAAGGATAGACTTTTCTGAGAGGGTCAATGTCGTCGCACAGATATATGAAATCTGCCTGAAGCCCTTTCCTGACCGCGGCCTTGTAGATCATATCCCCAGTGAGAATTTCCCTCATGTTCCCGACATGTATGGGGCCGGACGGGGATATTCCGGTCGAGACTCGCTGGAACCCTTTCAGGTTCTTCGCAAAAGCATCTGCCCAGTGCATTTTTTAAGATTCCCCAATAAGATTAGTCCTGAACAGAGATCTCACTCTTACACCGAGGATTTCATCAGAATGCAGCTTTGAAGCTAGCACTACCACGAGCACAACCTTTCCACCTTCCTTCTTCACATCCGTGATAGTCCTCTTGATTGTTTCTCCCGTGCTCGCGACGTCATCCACAATGACCACATTCTTTCCCGAAACCCTCGCGAAGTTGCTCGAGAAGAAACCTTCCTCCCTTGCGGGGTGTGGCCTGTAGACTATGATTTCCTTCTCCAGGAAATATGATACCATGGTAGCGAAGGGGATGCCGTTAATGGTAATTCCCAGGATAGAATCGACCTCGAATTCCTCGTTGTTTGACTCTTCTTCTATTATGTCTGAGATAATCTCTGAAATGCTGGATATCCTGTTCCCGTAAACTCCGATGCTTCTCCAGCCTACACGGACATCCCGCACCTTAGTCTCTTTCAGGAACTGCTTGCTCAGGAGCCAGGTAACTGTGTTAACTGATATGTGAAGCTCAGTTGAGATATCCTTGTCTGCAAGTCCCTTATTCTTGAGCTCAAGGGCCTTCGAGTATAGCTCCTCTATGCTTTTCATGGATTAGAGATGTGCAACGCGTTCTAAAATATGTTGCTTCCTGCATAATCAACCCATCCTGGCCCGTACCACAGGAAGAATTCCTGGTTTCCCATCCTGCCAGCGAAACACTCAACCGAGCCATAAATGGCAGGTAGAAGGGTCTATACAAGCTCGGAAAACGCCTCAGATATCCTTCTGCTGATCTCTTTCATCTCCATTTCGCTAAGGGCCTTCCTTTCCCAGTTCAGGTTGCTCCCGCAGAAGCGCGGTATGACATGGATATGATAGTGCATTACCCTCTGGTTGGCGCAGGGACCATTGTTCTGACCGATATTTATTCCGTCTGCATATGTAGCCTTCAGTACAGCAGAGGCCATGATCTTCGCGATCATCTGGATATTCAGGAATACCTCATCATCAATGTCAAACACATTCACGTAATGCTTCTTTGGCGCAATTAGGACATGCCCCGCCTCAACAGGGGCATGATCCATGAAGGCTATGGTTGTGTCATCCTCATAGATGAAGAATCCGTCCTTCTCCTTGATGACTCTTTCGCAGAACACGCAATAATCCTGTTGCATCCTTACATGGAAAACTATCCGGATATAAAGACACATGTAATGCAGGAATATCCAGCATGCTCCTCAATTTAAAGCTGATTTCTCTCCCAAGTGCAGCAAGCTTTGCTATCAAAGGTAAAATATCAACTCGCAATTGCTGCCCATGGCACAGGGCACCATCAAGGTAAATCCTCCACCACCTCAACCCACTCTCGCTCCACCTGGCAAGTCTGTTAAGTACAAGGGCGTAAAGCATACCCTCCTCATAATGAGCGGTAAGGGTGGCGTTGGAAAGTCGACAGTAGCAGTCAACCTGAGTGTTAGCTTGGCCAAGAGGGGATATTCGGTCGGTCTGGTGGACGCAGATATCAACGGCCCAGACGATCCCAAGATGCTGGGAGTCAGTGACATGAAACTCTACGCTGATGATAGCGGGATAGTTCCTGTGAAGACTGAGTACGGAGTCAGGGTGATCTCAATGGCGTTCATGCTGCCTTCGGAGGACACTGCAGTTATATGGCGTGGCGCTCTCAGGCACAAAGCAGTTCAACAGTTTCTAGAGGACGTTTCATGGGAGAACACGGACTATGTCCTGATTGATTTCCCCCCTGGAACTGGAGATGAAGCGCTGACAGTGTCGCAACTGGTCCCAGATTCAGATGGAGTCATAATCGTGATAACCCCTCAGGAAGTCGCACTTCAGGACGCCAAGAAGGCAATCTCGTTTGCCAGGCAGATGAACCTTAAGGTGATCGGGGTCATCGAGAATATGAGCGGGTTCGTATGCCCACACTGCGGGAAGAACGTGGATATATTCAAGAGCGGCGGCGGGGAGAGGGTAGCCAATGAAATGGGTGTCCAGTTTCTTGGACGAATCCCCATATATCCAGACGTTGTCGAAATGGCAGACAGAGGGATCCCAGGAGTCATACAGAATGACAAGATGATGGAGCACTTCAATTCCATATCTGACAAGGTTATTTCCCAGTTAAAGAAGGAGTCGGCTTCAGGGGACTAGGTGGGCTTCAATCTCTCGGGGTTTCATACTCAATCTGGCTGCAGCTTCATGAAGCTGCGTTCGAACAAGCTGAAAGCCACCCTTACTGGCGTTTCCGTGCAACCGGAGCGTGGCACCAGCTTAAATGAGATATGATGGAAATTTTAATACGCATACTTCAGTTTGTGTCCAGTGGAACCTGCCACAAGGGCAAGATCGGGATTGCTGGCAACGCTGGTTTTCGTCATCAATGGATTTTCTCCAACCCTCCTTTTCTTTCTTGCTGGTGCACTTGACCTGGTGGGTTCAGCTACCCAGGAAATTTACCTTATACCTGGATTCCTCATTGGTGGAGTCATATTCACACTACTTGGAAGTGCCTTCTCCCTTATCAGGCACGGGATCGTGTATGGCCTAGTGACATTCCTGGTCCTCTATGCTGTTCTTGTGACCTCTGTGTTCTATTACAAGACTCTAACCCCTGTGGAAGGAGTAGCATATTCCATGATTGCAACCTCATTTTGCATGCCATTTGTCACTGCTGCCGCAAGCCAAACCATCCCTGGTTATTTTAACACCAGGAGAACTGCCAAAGGTGTCATTATGGGTATAGCTCCCCTGGTGATATCCCTCGTCCTTGCGGTGATCTATGTCGCCATGTCCCAGAGTGGCATACAGGAGGTATTGCTAATAGTGCTCATCCTGGTAATCTTGCTGACTGTTGCGGCAGGGATGGTTCCCGGAGGGAACCGAGGAAAAAATGAAGAGGTGAATGCATGAGAATACGATTAATTGCATTAGCCGTGACTCTCGCATTCCTGATGACGCTTTTCCTGCCGCTGGCCCATGGAGCACTTCCTTCACCATCCTCAAACAGCACGAGGACACCAATAAAGCACGTAGTGGAGATCATGATGGAGAACCACAGTTTTGACAACCTCTTTGGGGTATATCCCGCCAACAGCCTGAGCACATCGAAAGCGGTCGCAGCCAACATCACGCGCCCCATCAACCTTATCACCACAAACAACTCTCAGGGACTCCAGAAGGTACCTTCCGGCACATTCACAACTCCTGATCCCATAGAAGGATATTCCGCGTACCATCTTGATTGGAACAACGGGAAGATGAATGGGTTCAAGGCCAATTCAGGGCCCCAGTCCATGACCTACTACACTGCTGCACAGGTTGCACCGGAGTGGGTGATAGCCCAGCAATATGCGCTGGATCAATGTGACTTCGCGATGCTCACAGAAACTTGCCCCAACAGGCTTTACAACCTTGCGGGGTACTCTCCTGTAATAAACGACTATGGTCCGCCTCCTTACATTCCGTATACTCAGTCGATCATGTCAGAACTCGACTCTGGCTCCATAAGCTGGGGGTACTATGTCCATGACAGATCATCGGGCTATTATCCACTCACTTACTTCAACGGCATCCAGCAGCACATGGGAAACATTCACAGTTGGACTGACTTCTTCTCGTCACTCAACAACAATTCACTGCCATCGGTCAGCTGGGTCATGCCCATTGGCAGCGGCGGTAGTGGATATTATTCGCAGGGGCCCAATGCAAATGTGCTGACAGGAGAGATGTGGTTCCTTTACATAATAAACGCAATCATGAAAAGCCCCACCTGGAATACCACGGCCATATTCCTGACATATGACGAGGGGGGTGGGTACTACGATCAGGTAGCACCTCCATATTTCCATGGTGTGCAACTTGGCCAGAGAGTGCCGTTCATGGTTATTTCTCCTTATGCAAAGGAAGACTACATTTCCAGCACAATTCTCGATCAGGGATCAATTCCAGCTTTCATAGATTATAACTGGAATCTTCCAGCACTCAATGAATTCGTCTGGCATTCAGGGATTCCGCTGGATATGTTTGATTTCAGCAAGCCTTATCCCTCGGGGGCCATTATACGTAGCCCCCTGAACCTATCCGGGATGGGACTTCCCATTCCAGGAGAGATCGCTTTTAATACCAATTCCAGCCTTGACAGGAATTACTCATCTCTCTTCCCATCGAAGTTCCAGGTACCATACTCCCAGCTTCCCTACGGGACTTCCGGCAGTGATACCTTTTCACTCAGCGACTTGAATTCTACCCTGTATGTAACTTCAAACTTCCCATTGGTCCCGTTCTATTTCAGCGGGGCAATGCTTTACTTCCTGTTGTTGCTTTCCGTGACGCTGATCATCTTCTTTCCTGGTTACAGGCAGGGGAGGCATGGGAGAAAGAGAGGGGCAAAATGACTGAGGTGTATGTCATAGCCAATCCAGTATCCGGGGCATTCAGCAATGATTTTTTCAACAGGGTTCTCAGGGAACTGGAACCTTTCGCTCCCACCTCCTACATGACGGGCTCGCCTGGAGACGCCACCTCGTTCGCAAGGGATTGCCCCGAAGGTTCCTTGATCGTATGCATTGGTGGTGATGGCACCCTGAATGAGGTTGTGAACGGGATCGCAGGTTCCGGCAAGGCCCTGGTTATCGCAGGTGGCGGAACCGGCTCGGATCTGGGGAAAACCCTGGGTATAATACCACCGGAAAAACTTCGGGATGCCCTGAAGAGCCCAAGGATTTCCAAAGTAGATCTGGCTCTTGTGAAGCACGCTGCAGGCGCTCGCTACTTTGCAAACGTCATGGAGATCGGGTTTGGGGCAAGCGTAATGGCCAGAGTAAACTCAAGGCGCAGGGGCATTGGAAATCCGTTCACTTCATCAGTTCTCAGGGAACTTCCCCGGCTGAAGTGTTACAACGTTCAAATTGACTCCGGCGCAGAGAAACGGGAAATGCAGGTCATTGAAGTGGTGATCGCGAACGGACGTTTTTTCGGCGGAGGAATGCTTGCATCACCGTATTCTGATCCTTCCGACGGCGTGCTTGATCTTCATGCGGTCTCAGGGATGTCGCGTCTGAGCCTTATCCGGAGGTTTGGAAAACTGAAGAGTGGGGAGTATGTCGATCTTGAGGATGTGCTGAACATCTCCTCTCCTATCTTCAGTATATCGGGAGATAAGGCCCCATTCGAGATCGATGGTGAATGCATCGGTAACACACCGGTAGAAATATCAACCGTAACTGGTGCATTAAACGTGGTTCGGGGAGAAGACATCGAGCATCGGAAAGCGATCTCTTAATATGCCGTTGATCATGGTAATATCATGCCCGTTTTTCCGAGCAAAGATTGGGTTGCCAGTTTTATTGAAGAGATTAACCGGAACAAGAAGTACGAAGATGCTGCAAAGGACTGGGAAGGAGATTTCAACTTCGTGGTAGAGAAAGACCAGAAGTTTCCGGAAACAGTCTACATATACCTGGATCTGTATCATGGGAAGTGCAGGGGCGGGAGTCTTTACAAATCAAATGAGGCCCCAAAGGCTGCATTCAACTACTCTGGCCCTTACCAGAACTGGATCAGGCTGATCAAGGGGGAGTTTGATCCGCTGAAGGCGGTTCTCGTTGGCAAGTTCAAATTGAAGGGCTCAATGATGAAGATTATGCGGTATACAGGGGCAGCGAAGGAGCTAGTCAGAACTGCTAACCTGGTTGATACCCAGTTCCAGTGAGAACATGTGGTACTATCGCACTCCAACCGTGGTGTTCGGGGAAGATTCTCTCTCCTTCCTGAATACCATAACAAGCAAGAAATGCCTGATAGTAACAGACAAAGTCCTTGAAAAGACGGGCATAATGGACAAGGTGAGGAAGCAGTTGCCTGATAATACCCGCGTTATGGTATTTTCTGACATAGGACAGGAACCGACATTCTCACAGATGACTTCGGCGATGGATTCCATAAGGAGCTTCGGACCCGATCACATAATTGCAGTCGGAGGTGGGTCTGTGATAGACACGGCGAAAGTAATCCTCTTCAGGTATGCCAGGCCCGAAATGGACATCTATGACCTGACCCCACTGGAACACCTGGGGATAAAGGAGGCAGCAAAATTCATTGCAGTGCCAACCACAAGCGGCACAGGCTCAGAGTGTTCGTGGGCTGCGGTGGTATCAGATGAGATGGAAAAGAGGAAGAATGAACTTGCCTCGGCAGAGATACTTCCAGATTATGCAATCCTTGACCCATCAGTGGTGCTGGGCCTACCCCCAAGGCAGACAGTCTCCACGGCCGTGGACGCCATTACCCATGCAATCGAAGCTTACGTCAGCACTTGGAGGAATTTCTATTCGGATGCCCTTGCGGAAAAGGCCCTTGAACTGATTACGGGCAACATTCTCACGGTTCTGCAGGATCCTGGTAACACCGAGGCACGAAATTCGGTCCATATAGGGGCATCCATGGCAGGCTCAGCATTTTCCAATTCTCAGATTGGGCTCGCCCACGCTCTTGGTCACGCTCTGGGAGCCATTTTCAAAGTTCCACATGGCACTGCAGTGGGACTTTATCTACCTGCGGTGGTGGAATTCAACAGCCTTGAGGTGGGGGAAAGATACGACCGTCTTAACTCCATATTCCAAGGTCCATTTAGGAAGGATTGCCTGGCTGATACCTTGAGGCACCTCTTTTCCAAAATGGGCCAGCCAACCAGCATCTCTGGTGCAACTATCAGCATGGACAGTTATATTGCAGCAAAACAGAACCTTGAGAAGCTTGCAATGGAGTCAACCGGGGTAGTCGCTAATCCAAGGGAATCGGAGTCCGGTGACATAAGGAGACTTCTGGAAGCAGTGATGAACTGATGGATACGGAAAACACGGTATATGGGAGCTTCATCGCCAATGAGATGAAGCAAGAAGGCAGGGAGAGCGTGCTGCAAAGTCCTACCGACGGTACGCAGATAGCAAAAGTCTACTTTGCGACTCCTGAGATGGCAAGGGCAGCAATTGATTCTGCATACGAATCACAGGAGAAATGGTCAAGCACCCCGCTCAGGAGGAGAAGAGAGCTATTGGGACGGCTGGCGGATATTGTTCAGGAACGATCCGAGGAGTATGCCATGCTGGAGACGATGAATACTGGGAAGACCATCAGGCAGAGCACTTTCATGGATGTCCCACTGGCGGTAGAACACATCCGATACTTTTCCAGCGAGCGGGAATTCAAGTCCAGAAGAAGGATCAGGCACCCTGAGTTCCCTGGCACTGTGGGTGAGATACAGTATGCTCCCATGGGGGTGGTCGGAGCGATAGTCCCATGGAACGTCCCGCTGCTGATGACTGTGTGGAAGATAGCCCCCGCGCTTCTGGCAGGTAACACCCTGGTTGTCAAGCCGTCAAGTTATACTCCACTCACCGCCCTTGAGCTGGCAAAGGACTCCGTAAGGGCAGGTTTTCCCTCTGGAGTACTGAATGTAATTCCTGGGGAAGGAAGGGAGTTGGGATCAACTCTTACCTCAAGCAACAGGGTGAACATGATCAGCTTTACTGGATCAACGGATACTGGCAAGGAGATAATGAGGAATTCTGCATCTTCTATCAAGAAGGTGACCCTGGAGCTCGGAGGGAAGTCTCCAAACATTGTCTTCGATGATTGCGACATGGATCACGCCGTATCTGGAGTTCTCTTCGGGATTTTCCTCAACTCTGGCCAGCTATGCGAGTCAGGCAGCCGTCTCCTCATCCAGAGTAGCATACGTGAGAAGTTTGTCTCCAGACTGAAGGAGAGGCTATCAGCCATGAAGCCTGGGAACCCAGCCGATTTCGAGACGGAGATTAGCGCCATAACCAACAGGGAGCAGAAAAACAGGATAGAGCGCATGGTGGCTGGAGGTGTCAGGTCAGGAGCGATTGTGGAGTATGCCAAGAACATGGAAGGCTCTCCATCTGGCGGGCTTTACTACCCTCCCACTCTGCTCTCTTCCGTAACACCTGACATGGAGGTTGGCAGGGAAGAGATCTTCGGCCCGGTCCTTTCCATAATGGAATTCACAACTGAGGAGGAGGCTATACAAATTGCGAACTCATCAAGATACGGACTAGCAGCGGGGATATGGTCCATGGACAGGGCTAGATGTATGAGGGTAGCCAGCAGGCTTCAAGCAGGGACTGTGTGGATCAACGAATATCACCTGCTTTCCGCCGCAGCTCCCAGAGGAGGATTCAAGGACAGTGGCATTGGCAGGGAACTTGGCCTTGAGGGGATTCTGGAGTATACCCAGACAAGACACCTGTTCATCAACAAGGGAGAAACTGATCTTGATGAGGCGGCGTATGGCCTGATTTTCTCTGGGGACAAATGATTCCTCCCTCATCCGTATGAGGATGGAACTTATGCAATTGTGGCCACTATACAGAGTTCTCATTAGTTTATTTCGTCATTCGTAGAACTCGATTACGGCAAAATTTATAAGGCATGCACAGGTAAGAAGGTCGAGGTGAAGGCAACGGAAGAAGAGAGATACATGTGCAGCAGGTGTGGGCATTCCCACGAGTCGGAAGCTGAAGCCGTGCAGTGTGGCTGCGGTTACGACTGAACTCCAGTCCAGAAACTGCACAGGAATGCAGGTCATTCGCAGGCTTATGGTGTAAGTTCCGCGTGGATGATATTCTCAACGACTCCTGTGCAGAGCAAATATTTCCCGGGAAAAATTCTTTATTTTGAATACACCTCACACATCGTTGAGCGACGAGGAGACCCTTGTAAAGGTGAGCATAATCCCAGAGGACCAGGTCTCATCGGGCATTGTCAACCGGCTGGAAAATACCATAGGAAGCATTTTCCCCGAGCAAGAGCGTGGGAAGGAATGGGACGGTACCATATCATTCACGGATCCTGGAGTGGAGGAGGAACTCCTGGCAATCCTGAACGGGGTAGTGGACAGCTCAAGAATATCCACCGATCCCAGGGACAGGATGCTCAAGTCAACTGGCAAATCAAGCCTTGAAATTGCTTCTCTGAGAAATGGGGAAGTCCCGCGCATCGTGGATGCTGTCGTTTCGCCAGATTACGACGAAGTGGAACCGTTGCTCAGAGTCATGCGGATAAATGGAATCAAGGGGATCGTATCCGGAGGGCTTACCGGGGTGACGGGAGGATTCAGGCGTGCCGGATGCAGATGGCTGGTTTCGATCGATACCTCAAGGATGAAGAGGTTCGTGCCTGGTGACGGTTACGCAATCGCTGGACCAGGACTCACTGGAGCCGAACTTGAGGGATTTGCCTCAAGCATTGGGTATACTATTGGGAATTTTCCGGAGTCATTTCATAACTCTACTCTTGGAGGCTGGATATCCACAGGGGCATCTGGCCAGGAATCGAATTTCTACGGGGATATTGAGGACATGGTCTTGGGAGCAACCTTATTCAGGTCGGACGGCACAATCAAGGACATCTTATCCCCCAGGGACTCTTCCGGCATCAAGGCAAAGCACCTTGCACTGATGAGCGAGGGCCGGAATGGCGTGATAGGGGACTCAATTATCAGGCTTCGGAGACCTCCGGCAAGAAGACTTTACTCAAGCAGTTTCTTCAGGGATTTTTCAGCCGGGATACGGTTCCTATCGGTTCAGGATAAATTCCCTGCCATAGCCAGGCTCTCCGATCCGGTGGAGACGGCATACCTTCTGGAACTGTCAGCAGATCCCGGGGCGAAGAAAGTGCTCAACGCATTCCTGAAGGTTCGCGGGATGAAGTATCCGGGTTCCCTGATGGTTATGGTCGATAACGGGCACAGGACGTGGAAGAGGATAAAGGGGGCTGCAAACACAGGTGCCAGGATTGCAAGGAAGTGGGAGGAGAACAGGTACGGTAGACCGGAGATTGGCAACTGGCTCTGGAAGAAAGGCCTCACACCAGATACAATGGAGACATCCTGCGTGTGGGCCGATGCTGAGGACCTTTACAGCAAGTCAGTGAAGACATTTAACGAGGGGATCGAAGCCCTGGGGATCCATGGCCTGATAATGGCGCATATATCCCACCTTTATAGGGCAGGCCCGGCAATATATTTCACGTTTATCCTTTCCACTCCTGAACCAGTGGCCCACCTTGCCAACATCCGGGACCTGCTTGAAAAGCAGTTCCTGTCATGTGGGGGGTCGATCACACATCACCATGGAATAGGTACCTTCTTCAGGCAGTATGTGGGGAAGGAGAAGCAAGCGATGGCAAAGCTAATGGAAGACCCCGTCCTTGGGGACTGCGAATGAAGGAATTTTCTTACAGGACCAGGGAGGCGGATATTGATGGACTCGATGGAAGGGCCTTTGACGTGCTGATAATCGGAGGAGGGATAATCGGTGCGGGAATAGCAAACACGCTCGCTGAGGCAGGAATATCCGTCATTCTTGTCGACAAAGGAGACTTTGCGGGAGCCACCAGTTCAGGTTCATCCAAGATGATCCACGGCGGCCTGCGTTATCTTGCACAGGGAAGGATCAACCTGACAAGGCATCTTCTCCGGGAGCGAAATTACCTGGAGTCACACGTTGATCTCGTCAAGGCCAAGAATTTCGACATTCTCATAGGAGATGGCCTCTGGAGCAGGCTAGAGATAATCACCGGACTTTTTATTTACAGGTTGCTTGGAGGCGGAGCCCATTCTAGATATATAAGAAACGAGGGAAAATATCCTGATAATGTCAAGGGCTACTATACTTTCAAGGACTGCGTAACAGACGATGCGCTCCTTACAGTATACAACATTGTTTCTGCCCATGAAAGGGGGGCTGAATGCCTCAATTACATGAGATTCAATGGATACGAAACAAAGGCAGACGGCATCCATGCCAGTCTTCAGGACATGGTCTCGAGAAAGACATGTACGGTAAAGGCAAACGTGCTGGTGAACTGTGCGGGGTCATGGTCAAGGGACATTCTTGAATTTCCAGTGGAAACAAGAAACAGGATGAAATTGAGCAAAGGCATCCATCTGATCCTGCCTCGCGAAGTCTATCCCGAGGAAAATGCCGTGGTCCTTAAGTCACCGATTGACGGCAGGCAACTGTTTCTCATTCCTCGCGGTGAGGTCGTAATCGCTGGAACAACCGATGTCTTTACTGATGAGCCCAATGATTTCGAAGTCACAGATAGGGATAGGCACTATGTACTGGAGAGCATCAAGAGGTTTGCTCCGATGGCTTCAGAGGGCAAGATCATAGGGGAGTATGCCGGAATTAGGACCCTTTATGGGGACTCAAACGAGCCTGGCAGGATGTCCAGGGACTTCAAGCTTATCGGTGGTAAAAACACTCTGACTGTGATCGGGGGGAAGGTCACAGATTACAGGAGAGTTTCCAGAAAGGCATCTGCAGAAATATGCAGGATGCTTTCGAGGAAGGCCAGGTTATCCGGAAGGCCCTCAATCCCATACAGCAGAGCAGGTGGCGATCTTATCTCAGGCATAGTCAATTACGAGTGCCCTCTCTCAGTGGAGGACATCGTACGCAGAAGAACGGGGGCATTTTTTTTCAGCCCAGACAGTGGAAAATCCCTCATCAGACAATTAGATTCAGACCTGGAAAATAAGCTTGGGGTAATGCGGAATAACGGCTTCTTTTCAGGGCAACAGAACAGGTAAACCGTTAGGCTCACTCAAGGGTCACGCCCGCATCATTCTTATTTCTGGAATAGCCACGCATAGCACGAAGCGTACATTTCCTTCACTTTCTAGACTGGGTTGGTGCCCCTTATGATCCCAACTACTTCCGCGACTATTTTCTGCGCATCTTCCTCTCCAAGCAGGGTGAATGCCTGCTTTCGATACAGCCTTCCAAATGCTAAGAGTGAGCGTCTTGAATGAGCCTCAGCATCTTTCCGGTAGAACCTGAAGATGTCAACCAGCTTGAGCGGTTGCAACGGATCAAGACCCATGGGGTTTATCATCCCTTTCTTAGCAAAAAAGACTGTCATTGTCTTGTAGCCTGTACGTTCATTGTCCATAACAAGAAGGGGAATGCTGACCTGGTCTAACAGTATCTCCTGATTTTTCCTGCTATGGGGTGAATTTATGATAAAGGCCCTCCGGTTGGACAGCCAGTAGGTTTTCTTAAAAGAAATGCGCTCCATGTAAAACTCGGTGATGGCTTGAATGGTCATGGGTATGAGAACAAACGGTGAGATAGCATAGATTAGTTCCTGTGGGGCACCGATGCCGGTGACTAAAACGGCTGCAATTGGGAGAAAAAAGATCAGCCAAACCACAAGGTTCGCCATGAACTTTTTTCTTGAGATTTTCTTTAAGGCAGCCTTCAACGGGTGATATGAGCCGATCAAATTCTCCCCAGGTTCCAGGCGGTAAGGGAATGGAGGGTCGTCCTTTTCTTCCCGCATCATCTGGTTCTCCCCATTCATCGTGATCGACCGGGGAGCTGCAGCAGGGCCCTGAATCGTGCCACAAACAGGGCAGGTATCCATGCCTGCCGATATCATGACTCCACAGGTAGTGCACTTCATGGCGAAAGTAAAACATCGGGTTGCTGAAAAATCTTACCGCAGGAATCCCTGATCGAGATGTCGGAGCACCCAAAAACAGGACCTGGAGGATCAACTCCAGACCATCGGCAGGACAAACCAACATCTTGCCGGTAACTTGATGCTCGTGCTTGTACAGCGTTGAAATGCAGGTCAGGCTCGACGCGTCGCTTTAACTTGGAGTACGCCGATTGATCAGCATGGGTAAATTATTTATTTATTGCCAAAATAACTATGTTATGGAAAAAGTCAAAGTAATTGCGGCTCCAGGGCCAGTATCATACCCACTCATAGCTGCCCGAGATGAGTCATTCTCCATAAACTTCCAGAAAGAAGGGAGGGCAGATATCGTCCTCGATTCTTCAGTGTCCATGGTGCGGAGGGGAATCCCGATAGACCTCTCATTGATAAGAGGACTTGCAATAGCTTCGCCCGACCTTGGAAAGAGAATCGGTATCGTGAGGCGAGGTAGTTCCAGCGAGATCCTGGTAAGGGCCATACTTGGGATCCAGAAGAGGGAGGCGGAAATTGTCTCAGTGGATGAAATTTCATCCATTCCAGGGATGATGAAGTCCGGTAACATAGACTCCGCAGTGGTCCCAGCCCCATTCGGGAAGGGAAAGACGCTTGAGAAGATCCTGTCCGATCTTGGCATCCAGGTTCCGGGCAGCTGCGTTGCAAGCGTGAGAGAAGATCTGGTGGATAGGTTTACAGGTGCCTATTCAAGGGGAATCGACCTCTTCAGGAGATCACCTGATGAAAGTGCTTCGTACGTATCATCTGTCCTGCCAAACCATGTCTCTCCTGATTTTATCAAGAAAGTGATAGTGGAAACCGATGTATCCGTGATTCAGCCCGGGAAACACTCAGAGTTCACGGAGATAGTCCGGAAATACAGCCAGTGAGAAATGAAACCTGGTAAGCCTTTCCTTGCAACAATCCTCATAATACTGTCGATGACGTTTGCCGTAAGGGCAAGCAACAATATGTTCTCGACGACCATTCCACTCCTTGCCAAGTACAATTTTCACTTCGATGAGGTAATGGTAGGCCTGATATCAGCTGCTGGAGCTGCGGGTACCTTCCTGATGAGTGCACTGGTGAATGCGAGGCTGAGATCCGGTGCAAGGAGGACGGTTTTCATCGCGTCTTCCTTTGTTTACATGGCGGTATTCCCCCTCTTTTACCTGGCAAATTCATTTTTTCTCTGGCCGCTCGTGATCATTTCGGGCTTTGTTCTTGGTGCAATCTTTCCGAACATTGTAACCTCTGCAAGCCTGTTCAGCGACAAGAAGGTACGGGAGAGAACCCTCTCCCTATACACCCTCACCCTGAGCATATCACTGGTAGCAGGCCCTGCAATCGAATCAGAGGTCCTGAAGTATTTTTCTCTGCAGCAGTCCTTCCTGTTCTTTTCAGTTTTCCCTGTTTTGGCATTCCTGACATCATTCTTCATAAGGTTTCCCGAAGAGATTGGCAAGACCGGTGCAGGAGGGAGGGATACCCTCTCTAACCATGGGTTTAGGGCAGCGCTTTACACCATCATGACATACAACATACCCTTTGCAATGATCCTGACGTTTGGCGGCATCTTTGCAAAGGAATATTTTGGGGCCTCTTACTCCACCATTACCCTGCTTTTCAGCATGTTCTTCCTGACATCCTTCCTGTCGAGGCTGATGTTTACGGCCAGGACTCCAGAAAACCTGTGGAAACTCATGGTATTATCTGTTGCGATCACCGGGATCGGGCTGCTCGTGCTGAGCCTTTCCACGGACCTCCTGATATTTGCAGTGAGTTTCCTGATCCTGGGATTTCCGCACGGTTTTACTTTCCCAATCTCGATAATAACTATCACGAGGAACATTGAACCGGAAAAGAGAAGCATTGCAAACAGCTACTTTTTTTCAATAATAATGCTCATTGGAACGGTGATGCCATTTGCCTCTGGCCTGCTGGTGGGTGCAATCGGCCTGAGGGATGCATTTATCTCGATCATCCCGTTGATATTTGTGCTATTCCTTATGCTAAGGCTGGAAATGTCCAGGGGACACAACGAGAGAACAGAAGCAGCAGCGATTTAAACCTGTCCGCCTGGCCATTCAACCAAGTGCTGGAAGAGACTAACAGGCTTGAAATATAGGGGTATTGGCAGAAAGATCTAGGCACTATCCTGATATCTTGTGGAATCATGGGGGGATCGGACTATTCAAATTCTCCCATTGCAGTCTAGACCCAAGATCGAGTAGCTGCAGAACCTATACAATACGTGAAAAGCCTATTACGACCAGGATTACCATCAAGGCAATATAAATCCGGAGAAACCAGAAGGCGACCTTCACCCTCCTGCTGAATCCCACCTTTTCAACAGGGACCCTGTTGTAATCTTCTAACTCTTGTGAAACCATGAATTCGTGGAATTCAGCCTCATTCTCAATTCTCAGTTCTTTATCCTTTGGTAGCATCTGTATCATCCCCACCCGAATATCCTGAGGAGATGACTAAATACTGAGGGAAGTGCCACGGATAAGCCATAGAGTGCGTTCATCAGTATTAAGAATCCGATTATCGGAGACTGTCAATTCTTAGGTGAAATACTCTGATTTCGGCTCTTGCAACCGAAATCATGAAATATCATGATACTATCATTTTCCATGCGGATACACCGGATTCCGGGTCTGAAGAGGGTTATCATCA
>JAKAFX010000081.1 GCA_021817735.1 Thermoplasmata archaeon
ACCAGTTCCAAATCCGGTACCAAGACCGTTTCCAAGGCCACCTGTAATGCCAGACCTTGACGTCCCGCTTATCTGCGGGTTGGGGCTGGAAACCATTGAGGAGTACAGAATCCATGCCATGAAAATCACCAGAACAAGTACAAGGACCTGCACCTTCCGATACACGAAGTATGTATCAAAAATCGTGTTTTTAAACCTTTCCAGATTTCAGGTTCTTACCTCTCTCCTTAATTAGCCTCAGTAATGCACTGTAATTGACAACGAACTTCCCCAGAACAGAGTGTTGTCCCTTGCCCATCTTGAGGATGGGACCTCTTGTGTCTCTTACTTCAACCTTAATATTGAGCCTGACAAGTAACTCAGAAAGTAATTCTAAAATATACAACGACTCAGGGATCACAGGAATATGCGCAATTAATTTGCCTAAAATTTCCTTATGTGCAAAGATCACTGTATCTCTGCCTTGCAAGTCGATAGTAAATGCAGTGTTACTGTTTACCTTTACATTTAGCCTTCCAAAAAACAATATAGAATCCTGGTACGCGTATTCACTCTCTGGTTTTTTCATGCACCGGCCTTGCGGTAAACGTTACCTTACCGGTAATCTCAATATATGAACTTACGCCAGGAAGCTTGACTTTCAGATTTTCAAACGATATCTCTGCTGTGCTCTTGGTCCCCTCTACCGCACGAATGATGCTCGAAACAAAAGAATCAGTCTCTCCCATAGATTCTTTAATCATACGTGGTATTATTCTGTTTCCCCTTTTTTTGATGAAAAGCAATCAGGTTTCAGAGGAGTAAACTGAGTAACCTGTGGAAGAAACCACTGCTACCCTTAACAGCAGCCAGAAGCCACGCCTTGTCTTCTGGCCTCACGACCTTGACGATCTTCACAAGGCCGAAATACAGCATTGCCCCGAGCAGGATCAACGGGAAGAGCATAACATGGGCAGTTGGAATTATGCTGGAAAATATGAAAACCGCTACTGCCATTGCCACAGACGCACACCAAATCTTGGTTATGGTCGTAACATCAAAGTTCGAAAGCCCCTGAGCCCTCATAACGCCAAAAAGAATGAAAAATGATACCACCGTCACAGATGAGTTTGCTATCGCAGCACCGACAATTCCATAAACTGGGATAAGCACGAAGGAAAGGCTAACGTTTGAGATAAGAGTGGCAGTTGCGGAGACAACAAAAACAGGAGTCCGTCTTACCGCAGATATCGACTGCACAAATACGCCCTGTGTAATGAAAATCGCTGAGATAATGAGGAGAATCATCAGTGGCAGCGTTGCAGGGAGATACTCACTGCCAGTGAGCAGAAGTAAAATTCTAGGTGCAAGCGCTGCGGCACCCAGAGCGGCCGGGACATAGAAGAATGATATGAAGTTTGATGAAATCTTGATACCGTTCTTTATCCCAGTTGAGTCATTCAGCGAAAAGAGTTCCGAAAGCTTCGGCATCATGACATTATAGAGAGGACTAACGAAGAGGCCAAGCGTTGATGTTATAAGGAGTGCGAAGTTGTACACTCCAAGGGTTGATATCGAAATAAAGTAGGCTACGACGAACCTATCCAGATATACTGCACTAAGTCCAACAATGCTCGAAAAAAGTATGGGGGAAGAATATTTTATCACCGGTCTGAAGTCGAGGAACTCATTTGAGCAGTTAAACTTCCTTGTTTCAATCCTTATTACTGCTATTGAGGCAACTGTTCCGAAGGCATATCCAATGCTCCAGCCAATGATTATCCAGATCTGGCTCCCAAATCTGAACAGAAGCAGTCCTGCAAGGACGTAGGCCAAGAGTGCCGTAACCATCCCTATCTTGCCACCGGCCCTGAATCTCTGCAGGCCGAGTATCATCCCGGATAGGATTGATGACAGCAACAGGAAGAATACATACATCCCCAGAATCCTGACAGTGGTGACATCTGCAGGGGTGTGCAGGAACATAACAGAAAGATAAGGTGCAAGGGCCAGGACGGAAAGCATGGCAAGAATCGACATCAGCAGCGCATAAAATATCCCTTTCCTGAGGAATGACCTGATCTTCTCGTACTGTTGCCTTGCCATGTAAAAGGAGATGAAATGCTGCGAAGCCTGTGAAAGTCCTAAAGAAAAGACCGTATTGAAAATCCCTGCAATTGCAATGAATATTGCCACATATCCAACATAAGTGGTGCTGTAGTACTTGGACAAATAGATGTAGAACGCTGAACCCACAATGAAAGAAGAAGACACCGCTAGAAACTGGTAGAATGTTCCTGTTATCGCCTTATCTTTCCCGGACATTTCGGTCAGTTTCGGGTAATGATTGAACATGCCTTTTAAACTTTACCTTTGAATCCCTTGAAGATAATATTCAAATTGTTGTTTGTAAAAGAAAAAAAAGGAAAAAGGGGAAGAGTTATTTCTTCCCAGATCTGGATACAGTCATTCTTTCTATCTGCTGCTTGCCCTTGGATTTTCCGTCGCCGGAACCACCGCGTCCTCTCCTTCTTCTGGTGACTGCTACAGCAGTTGCTCCTAGCACAACAACGATTACCGCAGCGATTATGACATAGTCAAATATTGGGGTGGCGGGTTGAGTAGGCGGAACAAGTACGAGTTCAGTACCGCTAAGATCACTTACTGGTATCTGACCAGATACAGTTGACCCGCTTACTGTCACGTTACTCGCAGATTTCCACTGTGAACCTGTCCAGTAATAAAGACCTCCAACAGCGCTGGTTGAAATAACTGATGAGTTGGTTATTGAGATAGTAGCTGTGCCAGATGATATTCCAGATATCGACACATCGTAAAATGCAACGGCATTTCCAGGTGGATTCTGGGTTATGGATTGAGACATCCCGTTTAGAACCGATGCAGTTGCAGTGACTGCTGTGTCAGTTAGGGAAGTTGACCCACTTACTGTAAGGATTACACCGGGACCCTGTAGATTTGCATAGACATTCCCAGACTGGACGTACGTAGTGGTAGAAGACTGGACAAGCGCGCCACTGCTTGCATATGCCTCCTGGTAGAATGGCACACTCACAGAGTTACCCTGCTGATCGGATACTGTTATGAAGCTCCTTCCAGCTGGTAACTGGACGTTGAAAGTTCCGCTGAAGGAACCGGTGGCACCAGTCTTGATTGCTGCCGGAGAAGTCACGATAGTGGTCGTTCCGTCCTTCAATGTAATGTTGGAATTCGGAGCAAAGTAATTTCCACTGAATGTTACTTTAGCCCCACTTGGATCGTGAGCCGGAGACAGAGTCACCTCCGGAGTATTGGTATTGCTTATGTCAAAAACCGTGAATGATGTCTCTACTGTTCCAATGGTGTACACCCCGCTGAAAGTGGAAGATACGGTGTAGATGCCGGGGGCGGTGGTCGACGCTGAACTGAACATTGCCGGATAACTGAATATCGTGCTCCCTGCTCCATTAGAATTTGTGGTGAAAGGCAGTGTGTCTGAGGAGACCAGATTCGACCCGGGTGGACCAGAAACAGTGACAGCTACCGAGACAGTTGCATCTGGCTGATAACCAGTTAAATATGCCTCAAGTGCAACAGATGAACCGATTCCAACTACATTAGGTGTCGGAACCAGGGATATCTGAGGTCCTGTGCCAGAAAAAGGTGTAGAAGTTGGGCCATTGTTGAATCCTGTCTGGGTAGCAAAGAAACTTGCTGCAATCAGTACTGCGACAATGACTACAGCTGCGAGAACCCTCAGGTCAAAACTGTCATCAATTCCGGTATCTGCTTCGTCTTCGATAATTTCTTTATCGTCACTAACCATTGCTCATCCCGTGCCAGCATAGGTTAAAAATGCCGGTATAACTAAAACATATTCCCATATATAATAAAACGCTCCGAAGTCCCCAAACATAAATGGAAGTAATAGAAAGAAGCCCGCAGAAATTCTGAGTACCTGATATTCGCTTCCGGATCTGTAGGACGAGTACAGAAACCAGCACAGTAAAACTGCCGCTGGTATCCACCTTAGAATATTAGCCAACCCAGGTGACAGAAGAAACCCGTAGTAGAACCCAATAAGGCCAGAAAGCGAGAGATATCCTGAAATACTCCACACGTTGAAGATGCCCCTTGCCAGGTATGCCGTAAGTGCTAGTGGACCAATAAATACCGAGAACATCTGTAACCTCTTCCTCCCCTTGGTATGAAACAGGTATGGAACCATTAATGCAGCAGGAATAAGCATGACACCTGTCCCAATGAGCGCAACCAGTGTAGCAGTGATCTTTTTTCCAGAAATGTAGAAATATAGGCTCCAGACTATGCAAGCCGCAGTCATGAAATGAATTATCGGTACTGCCATGACCTCATATGTCATTATAGGAAGTGAAAAATAGAAAGCTGTAGCAACCAGCCCATTTTCGGGGTAAATCAGTTCCACTAGTTTATACAGCCCCCATCCCAGAAGAAACGCAAAGACCAGTGTGCTCAGGTGTGCAGCCATAATAACAGGAAAGAAGCTCATTGGAGCAGTAAATACAAAGGTCAGTGGGCCGGCAGCAAGTGATATGGGAGCATTCCAGGGAGGCAATGGATCAACGTAAGGGTTTTGCCCATGTAGAAGCATCGTCCCTCCAGCCTGCATTGTGTATCCAACATCTGACAGATTAACATACATTGAAGTACTCTGCAGGAAACGCATTAGAACTTCTATGGCAGCCAGAGTGAATGATAACACTACTAAAACCATATAGAAGCTGTTTCCACTGTATCTTCTCTCCA
>JAKAFX010000082.1 GCA_021817735.1 Thermoplasmata archaeon
CCGGCTGTGAGCCTGTTGGAGTATGCTGCTTCACGGGCACTGGTATTATTTAGGGATCCCATATCGGTCTCCGCCAGGCGCGGGTCTATTATTGGCGTGACCCCAAGGCCATGAGCAATAATGCCCGCTGTTTCTCGTGTCCTCTGGACTGGACTAGTAAAGACCCCCGTCGGTTTAGTCCCCCTGAGTTGGTCTAGACATTTGGAAGCCTGCTTTCTGCCGTTTCCGGTCAGGGGATATCCCTCGATGTCGCAGGAGAGTATGCCACGTAAATTTGATTCACTCTCTCCGTGCCTAATGAGGATAAGAAATGGCATCCTATGGTAATCACAAATTCGGATATCATATTGCCGTCACCAGCCAAAGGGTGAAGAGAGTGCATAGCAATACCGGAAGGGTAAGAAAAGAGCCTACTTTCATGTAATATTTCCAGGAGATTCTAATCTCTCCTTTTTTTTCTATGGAGTAAATCCACAGCAAGGTTGCCAGCGATCCGATCGGGGTGAATTTAGGCCCAATGTCGTTCCCAATAACATTTGCGTACGCAAGATTCTGGCTCAGACCCGCATGCGCAATTGAGAGATTGCCTATCATGACAGACGGCAGGTTATTTAGTATTCCAGCCAGGAGTGAGAAAACCAAGCCAGAAATGACTATTGAAATGAAACTTCCAAAGCCAGACAAGTATACCAGGACTGCTGCAAGCTGGTCAGTTAACCCCTGGTATCCCATCCCGAATACAATTACATACATACCGAGCGAAAAGTAAACAATATGCCACGGTGCCTCCTTCACGACCTTTATCGTATCGATGGCCCTGCTTCTCCAAGAAATGCCCAGGAGCAACACTGCACCGGGGACCGCGACAAAGGCTATTGGTATTGACAGGAAACCGGTAAAAGCGTAGACTGCCATCAGTGCGATAGTGAACGGGACTGCTATGGAAAATACCAGCCTGTCCTTTACAACAGATTTTGGATCGGGAAGGCTCTCCTGATCAATTTTCATCTGCAATTCCTTTCTGTATAGCAGATAAAGCATGCCAAGACTGCTGAGTGCAGCTACTACAGCAGGAAGGATCATTACCTCAGCATAGGAGACGAACTGGATATGAAAATAGCTCGCCGTTATGATGTTTACAAGATTACTAATAACTAGTGGAGAGCTGGCTGTGTCTGCAATGAAACCTATACTGAGCAGGAACGGTACATATTTTGATCTGGAAACCCCAGTATGCTTCAGAATGGAATAAACTATGGGAGTAAGTATAAGGATGGCACCGTCGTTAGCAAACAGTCCGGAAAGGATTGAGCCAAGAAGAATCAGCAAGACAAAAGTCTTTCGGGGAGAGCCACCTGCGAACCTTACAAACCTAATGGCCACGTATGAGAAGAAGCCGGCTTCTTCCAGTAAGAGAGAATAGATTATGATCGCAACCAGAGTGAATGTAGAGTTCCACACTATGTTCCATATAACCAATAAGTCACCTAACGGTGTGATTCCAAGGATGATGCAGATTATTCCACCAATGATCGGAGGATAGCCGATACCAAGATTCCCCGGCCTCTTCTGCACAAGGAAAATTGTGATCGCGAAAATAACCAGCGAGGCAAGGTATAGAATGCTCAAACATCCTGTAATCTAATAGTGAATAAGAAGAATTCACAGGTATCAATGTGATGATTGTTTCCATAGCTCTATCCAGCTCCTCATTTCGATATGTGAATATACCATAGCAAAATCTCCCAAACAGGTTAAGAACAGATGGCTGAAAACACAAACAGACTCGCAAATGAAAGAAGCCCATACCTCCTGCAGCACGCCCATAACCCTGTAGACTGGTTTCCCTGGGGCGACGAAGCGTTTGCAAAAGCAAGAACAGAGGATAAACCTGTTTTCTTAAGCATAGGGTATTCGACCTGCCACTGGTGCCATGTAATGGAACGGGAAAGTTTCAGCGATCCCGAGGTTGGAAGGGTCCTGAACGATGTTTTTGTGTGCATCAAGGTAGACAGGGAGGAAAGGCCGGACGTTGACAAGACCTACATGGAAATGTGCCAGGCAATGACTGGAGGTGGAGGCTGGCCGCTCAATATGATCCTTCTCCCAGACAGACGTGCAGTATTTGCAATGACCTATCTTCCAAGGAATTCGCGCAGGGGACAGACGGGAATTCTAGAGATGGCTACCTCCATCAAGGAGTTATGGATTGGCGGCAGGGAAAAGATGATTGAGCAGGCAGACAGGATTGCTGAGTACCTGCAGAAGAGGACAGCGCCAGAAAGTGGTAAGCTCGACTATGAGGAATCCATGAAAACGACCTTTACCGATCTGACAAGAAGTTTTGATCCTGTTAACGGAGGCTTTGGCACCAGGCCCAAGTTTCCTTCCCCTCATAACATGCTGTTCCTTCTAAGATACCATAAGAGATTCAAGGAAACCAAAGCGCTTGATATGGCAGTCACAACCCTCAGGTCTATGCGGCTTGGAGGTATGTTCGATCAGGTCGGTTACGGCTTCCATCGGTATTCAACTGACAGCGCCTGGATTGTCCCACACTTCGAAAAAATGCTTTACGATCAGGCAATGCTCCTTTCAGCATACTCCGAAGCCTATCTGGCAACTCAGGACTTATTCTTTCTGAAAGTTGGATCGCAGATCGTGGATTTCCTGAAAAGAGAGATGCTTTCTCCAGAGGGGCTTTTTTACACCGCGCTTGATGCAGACAGCGAGGGTGAAGAAGGGAAGTACTACCTTTGGCGCCTGGAGGAAATCGAGAGTGTCCTTGGTCCAGAGGCTGCAGAGAAGTTCGCTGAAGAATTCCACTGCTCAAGAGACGGAAATTTTTTGGAAGAATCAACAGGGAGACTGATTGGCAAGAATATTCTTTACCTTGAAAATAGCCTTTCGGGAGCTGAAAAGGTAGTCGATGATAAATTCCGAAATGACCTCCAGAAGCTCTGGGAATACCGGAGTCACCGGATTCGGCCTTCTACTGATACGAAATTACTTTGCGACGTCAACAGCCTGATGATATGTGGCATGCTTGACTATTACAAGGCTAGTTGTGACAGTTCAGTTTTGGAGATTGCCCGGAAAGCAATAGATTTCATTATGGAGACAAATCTCGCTGGAATGAGCCTAAGGCACAGGTATGCTCAGGGTAACTGGGAAATCAATGCATTTCTAGATGATCACAGCTTTCTCCTTCTTGCGCTGATCAAGATGCATGATGTGTGCCTGGAGCCAAAATATCTGGATGCGGCTACGAGGCTCGCAGACACCATGATAAGGAAGTTTTACGATATAAGCGGTGCTTTCGGATTCACGGAATCAGCGGAATCAGGTTTATCTCCAAGGATAAGAGATGGGATAGACACTTCCATTCCATCTGGGAATTCAGCAGCCGCATATGCGCTGGCAGTCCTGGGCTTAAAAACGGGAGAGTCGAGGTACACGGAAACTGCGGAATCTGTGTTTAATTACTTTGGTTCTGAGATCAGGAATAACGCAATGTTCTTCACTTACATGATGTGCGCAGCTGGGCTTATAATGGGCCCATCACTGAAGGTAGAGATAATCGGAAGCACTGCTGCAGATGACCTGAAAAAGTTACATCAGGATCTTTCCCGCGTATATCTGCCGAATGTGGCATATGTAGCAACATTATCTTTAGAAAATCGCCAGGAGCAACTGGGTTATTCGTTCAATGTTTGTGGTCCTGATGCCTGCTATCCCACTGTAAGTGGAATTCCAGATCTACTAAACCTTGTCCAGAAACTCGGAGCCTGATCCTGATGCCTGGTAGCCCGTAGCAAAAAGCTTCAATATCTATTTAGAAGTGCTTGGAGAATCTTTCTTGAATCCAATGTGCCTTATTGATAGCCTGGCTACTTGGCCCCATACCATTCCAGTCAGGAAGGTAAGAAAACTGGAAAAATAGACCGGGTAATCGTACTGAGGGTAGTAAAGGGGCGTGAGGACGTTAACTGCAAACATGGCCGACCATAGCGTTGTAACAATGATGGATCTCTTGAAATAGGCTTTGCCTTTCTTCTCGAAGACCATAGCTTTCCTGCTCAGTAGATATCCGACCAAAACGCCGACAGCAATCAATATGATTGCACCGAGGATCACGCTGAAGGAAGTAGCATAGAAAGTTAATATGAGTATTAACAGGTAAAAAACTGGAAGAAGGTATAGTCTCCTTCTCGTGTATTTTTCTCCCCGTACAGTGGCTATAACCCTGAAGACGTAAAGCAGCCCGATTATGGCTATGAGTGTGAATTCTGTTGACCCGAATGGCAATGCTGGAAATAGGGAGATTGCATAGAGAAGAATACTGGTGCCTTCTGATGTCATCTAGCCAATCCATGATAGATTCCGTTATAAATGTTCACCATCGGCTCGTAGGCTTTGCGTTAAAAAATAATATACACCGAACTGTTCACGGATTTGATTTTATGCAGGAGACATTGGCCGAGGTTGAAATTTCCAAGGAGGGTGACATATACTATGCAAAGATCACTCTTCCAAGCGGAGAAGTCATAAGCCTTGAAAATGAGGATTTTGAGGAAGTTCTGGAGCAGGTAGCGAATGATCTCCAGGAAAGGTTTGGAAGTTAGGCGGGGATGGCCCAGTGGTACGGCGGCAGCCTGCTAAGCTGTTTCTCTATGAGAGCGAGGGTTCGAATCCCTCTCCCCGCGT
>JAKAFX010000083.1 GCA_021817735.1 Thermoplasmata archaeon
TTCTCTTTAAGGGCTGTATCGAAGAGATCACTCATACAGTAACATGGCAGGTCCATGAATAAAGTTGACTGTTATCAGGCCTGATAATAGGGGCAGGTTTTTGGAAATCCTCAGATATTTTTTCCAGCTGTTCAATCAACTCCGTCCAGCAACCTATCATTTTCTTTTTTTTATACACTCCACAGTTTAACGACAAGGGCTGATTCAGTTGCGTATCACTGTTAGACGGATCATTCCCAAACTGCTATTTTTCAATTGGGCAATAGGAATTGCGACTCGGTTTGTTCAAGACTACATAGATCAATTTAGTTTTGCCTGACGTATTCTTACGTATCTCCAAGACTTCCATCGCCTATGTAATGTCTCTCAAGGCAGCAAACAAGCGACCTACGATGTCGTATCATAAAACTAATGATTAAATATGCAAGTGTTTTAAGGATATTATGCGATTAAATAAACCTAATGAATTCATAAATTGGGGTGAATTAGATCCAACAAAAGTCGATGTCCGGCAGACATTGAAACAGTTATTGTTTTTGTCCACCCTTCTGCAGCCAGTTTCCACGGCTAAATCCAGTAGCAGTAATGCTAAACCTGCTTACTTCTCGGGTACATGAAATGTCTGGGCGCACTATGGCCTATAATCAGGCTGTACTTGTCAGCACCTTTGGATTCACATGCGTCGGAATGGAGAACGCTTCAGTGAATTCCACGTACCCAGTAACTTCAACAATTACTCCTACGGGACATTATGTCCCCTACGAACTGGATGTACTCAATCCCAGGGAATCCATGGGATACATACTCGCTTGGTCTTATGATATGTTAGACAACATTGGAACGGCTCATGTTAGTAGCATTTACTGCACATCAAGCGGCATTGCAACCAGGGGAGTGACCTGGGATCCCTCCTTAACTGTAATTGAATATGTTGGTCTTGGCAGCATGACCACGGATGTAATGATTCACGAGAGAGTTTTCTCGGAATCAGGAGATGGTGCGGTGACTTGGATGTCAGGAACTGACAACAATATTGCGATCCACTGGGAGCCATATTGTTTACCGGGGTGTCAATTAGAATTACATCCTGAGTCCAACCTTTTTTTAATATCCTGATTTGCATGAGGGGAAAGAAAGCAACTGTCATAGTGATTACCGCACTGGTAGTCGTCTCTGCCGTCCTGATTTTCCTCCCTCTTGCCGAGATTGAGGTTGCGAGGGACTCTATGAACGCTGCCCCCATGTCTGGCGGTGCGTTCTATACATATGTTATAAGCGTTGACAGGAACAGCTATTCAAACGTCGCTGGAAATGTCAACAACTACACTTTTCCATCCGGGGTTTTAAAGATCGCGGTAACTTCCGGTGCCCTTGATGTAACCGAAAAAATATTCAACTCGCAATTAACCGAGAGCTACAGTGTGAACAAGCAGTGCCCTACAAACAGCACATTCGCCCAGTATTTTCTTAACAATATTCCAGTCCAGATTGGTTCTTTTTTCGAGTTTCCATCCGGATACATCGGCTCACCTGTGAAAGACAAATCGAATTACCAGGTTTCATACCAGACCAGTAATGCATCTTTATCTGGACTTGGATCAAAAATGGGCGTGACATGCCCAACTGAAATCCTGATCAATAACGTAAATGAATCAGCAGTTC
The DNA here is from genome assembly GCA_021817735.1 of Thermoplasmata archaeon. Lineage (GTDB taxonomy): Archaea > Thermoplasmatota > Thermoplasmata > Thermoplasmatales > Thermoplasmataceae > JAKAFX01. The sequence continues at coordinate 1,663 of JAKAFX010000083.1, forward strand.
CCAGTTCCGATAAGTACTATCTTTCGATCAACCGGAATCAGATGGACTACGATCATGTCGGCAGTACCAATGTGCTAGTGAGATCCTTTATCACTGGAAATTTCTCGTTGCTGAACATGGTTTTTCACTCCAGCGGCTTGCAGTATTCGGTATACTTCAGCCTTTTTCTGGTTGCGACCAATGTGGGGCTTCATCCACTGGACTACTCCTATTATCTTTCCCAATATGCCGGGTATTTACCATTCATTTGGATTATATCTCTGTTGATCCTATATTCAGTGATAAGGAGTGCAAGAAAGAGGACAAGCAGGATGCGATAGCGCATGACATGGGCAAATGTATCCGCCATCAGAGTTAGTTATGCAAACAATGGGTTGCTCAGGAATTTGAGCGTTGCTATCCCCGAAGGGATAGGGGTTATGATTGGCCCCAACGGGGTTGGAAAGAGCACCCTGATTTCTGTGCTGGAGGGTCTAACGAGGATAGACAAGAAGGAGAGTGTTGAGGTTTGCGGATTTTCTCCTTATAAGAAACCGGAGAAGGCCTTTATCGACGTTTCTTTCCTACCTGAGAGGCCTGTTGGAATATCCGGAGGGACGGTAAGACAGTGGATTCGCTACTTCAGTCTGTTAAGACCGGTTTCGAGAGATAGACTTGCAAGACTCCTATCTTTTTTTGACATTGGCTATGTGCTTTCCAAGAAGTGGAGAGATCTTAGCAACGGCGAAATCCAGCTGGTCTCTATCGTCCTGTGTTTGTCTGTGGAGGCGAAGTTCTTTGTGATGGATGAACCAAACGCGAATTTAGACTTAGGAAACAGAATGAAACTGGCCAAGATCATGAAGGAGATGAATAGAGAAGAGTCATCCTCATTTCTTGTTACTAGCCATCTGCTTGATGAGATCCTGCCCATCTCCGACTTTGTCATTGTAGCGGGAAAAGATTCAATGGAAGGGCCAATCCCCCTCTCTGATAACTCTGACGAGGGAAATCTCATTGTACTTGGAGTAACAGATCCGGACCTGGCTTACAATTCACTCAAGGACAGGTTTGAGATTGATGTCAATGACCACGAAATCATAGTGAGAAATTCAAGCTTGAGGAAACTTGTTACCGAGATGGATTCAGAACTCCTTGGGCATATCGCAAGCATTCACAGGTTCCCAAAATTTTTGGAGGGTGTTCTGAATCACCAGGAAGACTGATTTATTCAAGTTTCTGGAATACACTTCAAACCCTTTTCACATACAGGAAATACTGGCAGTTATTTCCGTGACTCTGCTTAGCTACGTATCGGCAAGATCTCTCTTTAGATCGTACGCCGCGCCGTTTCCGGCATTCGACCAACTGCAGTTGATCCTTATTCTATATGCTTCCCTGGTTTCTTTCAACTACTCATACAGGATCGAGAGGGGCCTGATGGGCCACATATATAGCATGCCCATAGACAGAGGATCATTCAACCGCAACTCTGCCCTGATGGAGGTCCTGTTCCCAGTGATCCTCATTGTAATACCTTCGACTCTCATCTTCGAATTCACCTTCTTTGATTTCGATATCTTCTACATTCTCTTCGTGATCTTCCTGATGTCTGCGGATATTTCCCTCATGGTCTCGGTTGGTAGACTAATGTCTACCCTGACTCGGAACAGCATTCTGTGCTTTATCCTTGTATTTGGCGTCTTTTATTCCCTGAACAGCCTTGCTTTATACTTCAATACAGGGAGTTTCCTTTGGCTGTTATCAGGGGGCATTGAATCATTAGCAGTAATGCAACCCTCTGTCTATCCGGTAGAGATGTTAACGGGCATCGTCCTTGTTTCCATTATTTTCTATGGGGTCTCATTCGTAATGCTGGGAAGGCTCAACCTGAAAAATGGAAGGTGAAAGGTTTGACCCTATACAACAAATTGCTTGCTGGAGTCGCTGCCTCCATCATAATAACTTCCGCATTCCTGATAGCCAGTGTCGAGAACGGAACCAACATCCAAATCACTGCTTTCCCAAACAGTTCTCTTGGCCAAGACAGTGGGATGGTGCTGTATTATAACTCAAGTTTCGTGGAATCGTACGGCAGTGGGGGATATCTGTCCATATACAGTGACTACAGTTCAAACGGGAAACCCCTTTCCTATGCCTGGGTAATACAGCAGTTAATTGTCGAGAGGGGGACGTCCGATGGGAACGAATGGAGAGCCCAATGCGATCGCTCCTTCAACATGACAGGTACGGAATTTTCCCAGGCCCACCTGAATCTCACTCCCGGATACTATCGGCTTGAGTTCGCAACTATGCTGGTTTACCACAATGCTTCCGACTTCTACAATAATACCCTGCCCGCTCTGCATTCGGCGTTTCTGGATATAAAATTACCTTATCCCTCTGTACTTGTGGTTACGCTTGAGATCGAGCTTTCTATCCTGGCTGCATTATTGGCTCTTGATTATGCAAGATTCAGGAGTACGGGATATTTCCTGTGACTGTTTGCGTACCAGACTTACTATCCTCTAGAAGGAAGTCATACAGTAGTACTCTGCCAGCCAGTGCGTAGCAACAGGTGACATGCCTGGACGTGATGATTCCTTCCGGATCCTAGACGACTTTCCGCGGTGCAATTCAGGGTTCCAACCATTTTGATAGCAATCTCTGGATCAATGAAAGGGGTGATGCAATGCCTAAGTCACCACGGTTTCCGCCAATAGCGTGGACGGGGAAAGAGGATTAACCGCCTCTATTGATCATGGGGTGATGGCTATCATCTCTTTGCGATGGTGTATCAGTGATTTTTTAATGGAACAACATGAATCTGCTATCTGGAACCCTTGGTGGCTGATCATTATTCTTCACCCTAGTCCGGTGAACCGACACAACCTCCAATACCGCCCATAGGCAATGTCCAAATTCACAGCGAGATCCAATACTTGAAAAGGTATCCCCAATCCACAATATTGGGAATTCAAACGATATCTGAGCCCTGACAAACAGGTTATGATATGGATTCCCGGAATACTTTTAAATATTTTTCTAAGTTTGTATTGT
>JAKAFX010000084.1 GCA_021817735.1 Thermoplasmata archaeon
CGGTCAATATTTCTGTGGGCTCTTTTTTCAAGAATTGTTACATTCTGGCGTGTTGTGCCTATGGCGGTTGCAATACTCTCTGTCGACATCCCGGTTTGCCTGAGTCTCATGATTTCAAGCTGTCTTGGGGTGAGAAAGGATGATCTGCCGCCTGCCTCTTCCATCGGTATTAAGGAGGGTTATGGTAAATATATATGTTTACCAACGGCATAATGTAAATGCAATTAAATAGTAAAATCCATTCTCTTGGATATATGAGTATTTATAAAGGGCTGGTCGTGATAGTTGCCGTTACTGTTGTTGCAGTTGGCATTCTTGCTGGCTCTGTGTACTTCAGAGGAAGTTCAAGTTCTCCCCTTATCGTCTATGCAGCCGACGCCTATGTCCAGGAAACTAACTTGTTTCTCTCAGGGTTTCATAATTCTACGGGTATTCCTGTCTTGAGCGCAAAGGGTGGCGGATCTTTTACTGATGCCAGAGAAATAGGGCAGGGAGATCCTTCAAATGCTTTTGTCTCGGTTGCACTGCAGTCGTATAACAAGTCGTTCTTGGGAAGTCGGTACAGCGGGTGGGCCCTTGCATTTGCATCAGATCAGCTAGTGCTTGCATATTCCAGTAACACTGGTGAAGTGGCAAATATTGTCTCTGAATTCAATTCAGCAGCGATCGATAACAGCACTTCCACTTATGCATCTGCTTTCAGCAATCTCACTTCCGGGCTTGTGAAGGTAGGAATTTCAGACCCGAGCAGTGATCCTGCCGGCCTCAGAGGTTGGCTCTCCCTCGAGATTGCTGGCTACCTGTATGCAGGTGGAAAAGACAACTTCTACACAGAGAGGCTAACCACTAATGGTGGAGTCGTAAATGGCTCCAGTGCTGCCACTCTTGTTTCTCCTCTTATTACGGGCCAGATACAGTTCCTGTTTATTTATAAGTCTGCAGCGATTTCGAAGGGTCTAGACTACGTAGAACTGCCTTCAATGCTGAACTTCGGTGATCCTTCGCTGTCTTCATTTTATTCGGGATTCACGTACAATACCGCAGAAGGCCTGCAGGCGGGAAGCACAATTTTCATTTTCATCACGTCCCTGGCAGGAAACGGTGGGTTGACCAATGAGTCACTGATTTTTTCTGCTTTTGTGATAGAAAACAGGATGAATCTATCATCATTCGGGTTATCTCCACTCATGGTTCCATTGCTGTATAGTAATTTAGTTCCCCCCACACAGATACAGCAAATGCTTGAGAAAGGCATGATCACCTCAGCCGGGAGGTTCTAGATTCGCTTTGTGCGGTAAGGAGAGTGAAGGTATATGGTGAGAAGAGATGGATTGTGGATTATTTCAGGCGCTTCCATTGCACTGGCAAGCATCCCTACTGCTTTCATACTTTACTATGGGTTCGTAGTTTTCCATGATTCTCTTGGCTTCAGCAGTACAGTGCTGGTTTCCATTGGGGTAACACTACTCTCCTCCGCGTTAGCATCAGTGCTGATCTTTGTTGTCTTCACACCTCTCGCCTATGAACTTTCAAGGCACAGGCATGCAGTATGGGAATCCATCTCGGACATCCCTGCTTCGATCCCCCATCCAATAGTTGGAATTGCTTTTCTGCTGATTGGTAGCCCACTCACCCCATTCGGCAGGTTTCTTGAATCAGTGGGCTTTGGACTTTTCGATTCGATCCAGGGGCTTGTTCTTGCCCTGAGTTTCATTGCTATGCCGATATACGTGAGATCCGTGCAGTCAATGCTTGCTTCCAGAAACGAAGATCCTGAGAACTTTGCTTTTTCCCTTGGAGGATCCCGCCTTGCAGTTCTGTACACGTTAATAGTCCCGGGATCAGCCAGGGGAATATTGTCATCATCACTCACTGCTATGAGCAGGGCCATGAGCGAGTTTGGCTCCGTGGCGATCATTGCATACTATATTCTCCAGTATCCATTTAGCGGGAGCCAGACAGCTTCCATCCTGATATACAACTATTATGGGTACTACGGCCCTGGAGTCGCTGTATCGGCTTCCGCCCTCATGATACTTGTCTCTGTTGGCATCATAGTTCTGATCAGACTTGTCGGTCTAAACACTCCTTCTGGGAAAATGGGGGATAACGTTGATTGATGCGAATTTTTCAGTGCGTAGAAATGGATTCAATCTCGAAGCAAGAATGGAAGATGGAGGCTTGATATCCCTTGGCGGCGAGAATGGTTCCGGAAAAACAACGTTCCTGAAGGCACTTGCAGGAATCCTTCCATTATCCAGTGGATTTATCAACGTTAACGGGAGGAACGTGACGGAATATGAAATGCAGAAGAGAAGGATTGTTTACGCAAACCAGAATTCATATTTTGCTCACCTGGAGGTGGATGACCATCTGAAGTGGGCAAGAAAATTTCAGGATTTTGAGGTACCATTGCCTGTTCTTAAAGAGGCGTTTGGAATAAATTTTTCAGGGAAGCTGAGGAATCTGAGCCTGGGACAGAGAATGAGAGTGGCCCTTGCAACTGCCTTCTCGATAAGACCCGATGTCATCCTCCTTGACGAGGTCATTTCAAACATAAGCGGTCATGAAGATATGCTGGGACAGATATCTGCTCTCTCAACTGAGTTTGCAATAGACGTTATTCTTGTTTCGCATGTACCGTCAGATGGGTTTTTCAATCACAGGTACTCTATCGAAGCTGGAAAGCTAAAAAAAATCAGCTAAGCATGTTCTATCTTTCAAGCATTGCTCCCATAATGGGAGTGTACCTTTGGGCTAAATTGTACAAGTCTAAGTATCAGCTGGTTCCTGTGTTTCTTCTGAATTATCATAATAGATCCCATCTCCTGCACTAGTGGCATGTCCAATTATGGCCTAAATGCGGATTAGGCCACCAAAGGACATGCCTGCAGACTGCAACAGGGTAATATTCCTGAAGACATCTATCCAGTAGTGTATTGAAAATCAGAGCAAAGAAAGAGTGTATGTGCACTCTTCCCAGCTGTCATATATTCTTTTCAAACACGCATGCTGAAGGGAATTCCGGTATAACATACCTCATGAGACCGGGTACCATATGTTTCCTATTCACGGAGATTTCTCCCTCTGCTGAAAGACTGAAATCAGAGGTACCAGCTACTATGGCGTGATAATGATTCCCAAATTTCAGGAACCCCCACTCTCCAGATCCAACAAATACAATCATGTTCTTGGGAATTTCACCAATTTCAGCAAATTTCCAGCCTATATCCACCACTGTTCCGGGTTCCGGCATAAAGATCCTTTGGGAGTCGGTTGGAACAGGGGACCCGTTGAGAAAATAGAAGCAGTCCCTTTTCCTGAAGCCGAGTTTCGCGGCAAGGCTTATGGAAGGCGTATTTCTTTCCTCTACTAGCAGCCTGGAGATGTGAAGCCCATCCTCTTTGCCTTTCTTCAGCGCAAAATCCGAAAGTTCCATGGCAATGCCACTTCTTCTGTAGTCGGGATGCACCCTGAGCCCGCTAAGCCACTGTGATTTGCCAAAAATATTTTCGATTTTTATGAATCCTCTTATTGCGTCCCCAGATTCATAAACAAATACTTCTCTGCTGTCAAGGAAGGAAATCCCCATTTCGTTGATGTAATCATCATATCCGGCTGCACGGGAAATATCTGAGACGGCATTCCAGTCACCGATTTCCGCTATTCTTATGGGCATCTCCTGAAAATCATTGAACCCCTTATATCTTTTTTGAATACTCTACACTAAACTTAAGGAAAAGTTGCTTTATCAGAGAGTTTTTCTCACGATTGATGTGATACATTAGGATAGTGCACTGTCTATTGTAGAATTCACACAGCATATGGTGAAGAATAGAACTGGGCCAATACTGATTAAACAATTTATGAATTTGTTATCAATTTATCACTGAATACAAAGGTAAGTGCGGAGGGCCGGATTCGAACCGGCGAACCCCTACGGGAATGGACCCTAAATCCATCGCCTTTAGCCAAGCTCGACAACCTCCGCAGGATTGGGTTATTATTCTTATATATATGAAGTGAGCTTTTTTTTCAATGATGATTGAACCAATCTCCTCCATTGGCTTAAGCCGATAATCGTGCCTTTGTCTTCAACTTCACCAACTTATCTTGCATGTAATCTCAAACGTACCCTAAAATGAAGGTTTTGTCTCTCATATGCCTGCAGAAGCAAACACAAAGGAAACAAATTGATGATTTCAAGCGCATCGCATGTCAAGTAATAATTTACAATTAGTAAACATATGTTGCTTCATCGATAATAAGTTGTTATTAGGAATGGTACTGAACAATCTTGTATGCCGGTCTGACTCACAGCTAAATGACCCCCAAATAAAACTGCCTTATCGGCATCAACCGACTCGCACAACCGTGATGTTTATTCCAATTCAGTTTCGGTTGATCACTTGTGATCCCAGAAGAGAACGAGTGAAGCGCAATCCATGTCAAATGAGTTAAGTAAGAACTGACCCGAGCCATCACAGAACTGGAACACCATAATAATAATATTGTAGAGAAGAACAGATACATGAAGAGCATGCGGAAAGCGGTTTTCCAGATCATGGAGGTCTCTTCATGAAGCCCAGATATTCA
>JAKAFX010000085.1 GCA_021817735.1 Thermoplasmata archaeon
ATTATCAGGAATTGAAAGATGCCGACTTTTTTAGGCCAGAAATAGACCTTGCCAAGATGGTTGATTCGTTTGGCATTGAATGCCAGGTTGCTGATAGTGCTCTCTCGAACATGACCTGGCTAAGGGAAGGGAATACTCCAAAAGTACTGGTGGTAAACGTGTCGAGGGAAATACCAAAGCTGTTCATCTAGCGTTTTAATGGCCATTGATAATCCGAATATTTCTTGTTCTTGAAAGGGAATGCTAACCGTAGACCACGAGCTCGGCCATTAAGGACACTGTGCACACCTGAAGCGCAAGTTGCAGGAGAGCACCATTACAAATGATAGAGAACCGCCTGAGCAGCTTCTGGTCGTCCGTTGTGCCCGTAGGGCTTTGTGCGATACGCAATGACTGCAGGAATATTGTGAGGAAGCCAGATATCACCAGTACCGAGCCAATTCCAATCATGGCAAGGATTACACCCGAACCAGTATCCCACACCCCCTCCTGCAACGCAAGTGCGTATCCAGCCAGAGGAGTAAGGATAGAAGCTGCTGGTAGGAAAAACAGAGTAGCTGGGAGCATTCTCCTTGCCACTGCCTCTCTCGTTGAACTGGATACTCCCCTGAACACGAACCTGAAAATTATACCGAAGAAAACATCGACACCGATCCACACTGCTCCAAGCAGAACATGGACATAATCCAGGAACAGCAGGTTTCCATAAGCAACTGCAGCTATGACAGATATCAGAGGAATTGCCACAGCAATCATGGAAGCATTCCCTAGCCCATTGCTACTCCTGAATAGGCTCACGCTGTACCTCCCATTGCAAAGAACGCCATGAAGAATATCAAGACTATTTGCAGTATGAGCTGCACTAGTGAAAGGCGAAGGTTCAACATGGTGAGTCGGACAATCTTCCCGATATCACCCGAACCCCTCACAATCTCAAGATAGACCCTTACTTCGTTGGGAAGGAAAATCCCAAACCCCTGAACCACAAGTATCAGCACAATCACCGCAACCGCAATAAAATACAGGTTGTAGAATGAAAAATGAAGAGCTAGTGCAAGATATATACCAGCGGTAACGGTGGATGTTGCAATCGAAGGCATGAAAAAGAGCATGGTTGGAGTCAGCCTCACAGCAACTTCTGATTTCTGCTCCGGTTTTAGCCCTGACATTATGAATGAGAAGAATACCCCCATCACAAGATCCATGCCAGTCCATGCCGATCCAACCAGCACGTGGAAATACTCAAGGAGATAGAAGCTGCCATATAGTAGTATGATCACAAGAGCCGCCAATGGCAGGATTAGCATAGGGATACCACGGTTCAGAATCTGTTCCCATGAAGGCTGAGGAAGAGTACTCCTGATTGCGGTACTCACCTTTTCTGATTGACTAATTTATATTTAAATATAGCGATGTTGTGATTTTGCTGCATGCAATCAATTGCCAGCCATTTGTCTTACCAGCATAACAAGAAACATATCGTTTTACCCCTTCATTTATTTATTATTCTAGACTTAGTCGTATGGACCACCGTGCAAGTTAACAGGGTGGGGAGTGATTGGAGTATCCTAAGATTACCATTTTATATTCAAATTGAAGATTTCCATCTATGTCATTGACGCAAGATCTTAAGAACTTCATAATGAGAGGAAACGTGATTGATCTCGCGGTTGCCTTTGTAATGGGTTCCGCTTTCTTTGCAGTGGTGACTGCCCTGGTTACAGATATCATCACGCCGCTGATAGGGGTGCCTGGGCACGTAAACTTCGATGCATACTCTTACACGTTGAACGGCAGCACCTTTTTGTTCGGAGCCTTTGTGAACTCCCTAATTGGGTTCCTGGCGATTGCAATAACACTGTTCTTCCTGGTAGTAAAGCCGCTTGAGAAGGCAAGGAACAGGAAAAAACCGGCTCCCGCTCCACCCACGACTAAGGATTGCCCATATTGCCTCTCAAAAATCCCGATTAAAGCCATCAAGTGCATGTATTGCACGTCTGATGTGAAATAATCCCGAAAGGACAGGATAAATCTGCACTGTGGAAGGATGCAGAGTAAATAAAAGGTAACGGGGCTCCGGCGTTATGCAAAGGCCATTATCCCGGCAATTAGACCGTAAGACAACGCTGGCTGTTCATAATCCACCGTGCGGATGCTGCGATCTCAGACATCGGGCTTTGTTACCTATAAGGGCTCATGAAATGATTTCCTGACTATCATGTGGTCCTTCCCGTTGGTACTAAATATCTCTCCACCTGGATCTCCTCATTGCTATATACCCGAACACCACAGTTATCAGCAAAAGAATTGACCAGTAGGCAGCGGTCTGCACTAAGGTCAGGGTTGTGAACCCTGCCTGGTTCTGCGCAATCTGGGCAGCGTAAGTGGTCGGTGATATGTACGCTAGATACCTGTACGGCATAGGGATATAGCTGATTGGATAGTATACCGGAGGTATCGTTGTAAGTATCGGGGAGAGTATCCCGGAGAAAGCCCAGCTCTGTACTATGTCCGTTGACAGGGTAGATAGAAAGAAGCCCAGTGAAACAGCAAATGTGAATATAGTAGCCATGTCTGTGAAAACGATCAGTGCTCCAATAGCAGTCAGGTGAACAAAGAGGATATTGAATATTACAAGCAGAACCAGAGTGGGAAACGAGTATACGATCTGAGACAGCGCCATGCCAGTGATATAGATTCCTGGCCCAGTGGGGGAGCTGACCACCATGTCCTGCATTCTCATGTCATTCTTTAGATGGGACAAATCTCCCTGCATTGCAGTTCCGCTTCCAACCATGCTCATTATCAATGCACCTTCTGCCGCCACTGGCAGCAATGTACCATGAGTGGCAAACGTAACTACTGCAAGTATGGAAAGAGGCGCAAGAAGCGTGTTTACAAGCATTATCGGGTAGTTCACCATCGCATAGAGGGCATTTACCAGTATGGAAGCGTAGATCTGGCTACCCTGATGCCTGATCATCTATTTGCGCCCCCGTATATGATGTTCTCGAATATTGTATTCAGTGAGATTTCCTGAACGCTGAATCTCAAGCCTCTGGAGATAAGATTGTTGACAAGATTGTACACATTGCTCTCATAAGTGAAAATCTGGGTAACGCCGTCAGGCAGGTGAATAGCCTCACCCTTAACCTCGTCAAGCTCGAAGTTCGGGGACGAAACTTTGATGCTGTACGGGTACTTGGACAACTTCCTGAGGTCCTCCATTGAGCCGAATCCAACTAGCTTTCCTTTGTTGAGAATGGCTATGCTTGTTGCAAGTTCCTCTGCCTCCTCAAGGTAATGCGTAGTGAGGATGATGGATCGTTCTGATTTCATTGAAGTGAAAAGGCCCCATAGCTCCTTCCTGGAAATATAGTCTAGACCGGTAGACGGCTCATCAAGAAATATTATGTCTGCTTCAGATGCCAGGACGGTCGCTACTAGTACCTTCCTCTTCTGACCCCCAGACAGCTTCCTGTTTTTCTGGTTCTCTATCTTCTCCATTCCGAGTTTCCGAATAGTATCAATAGATCTCTGGACAGCGTCCGCGTGCGTATAACCCCTGTACATGAGATATGCCGTGATTGTCTGAACTGGGGTCATCCATGGCACTGCTCTTGCTTCCTGTGGAACTGCTGCTATTCTCTCCCTGATCTGTTTTGCGTCCAAAACAACATCCAGGCCGTCTATCATGGCAGAGCCGGACGTTGGAAGAAGCTGCGTGCAAAGAATTCGCACAAGGGTTGTCTTTCCTGCGCCGTTCTCACCAATAAGAGAGAATATCCCTCTCTGGTCGAGATGAAATGAAATGTCCACAAGAGCCGGAATTTTTTTCTCATAAGTCTTGAAGATGCTGGTAGCCTCCAATTGCATAATATCCCGTTGGCTTATGCAGAACTCCACTAAGAAACTCCGCCCTTACGTGACTATGGCGAGAAACCTTATCGGTATACTTAAGGGCCAATCACAGAGCCCGCAGCGAAAATGGGAACGTTCCTCTTGATCGCAAGCGAGGCGGCGCAATTTAGCAATGTTTTCATGTATTGGCCCTGCTATTCCTGGATCCCGGAGGTTTTACGATGACCGTGATATACCTCGCCTGATCCATAGTTAATGGCCGGCTGGATGCTCGTTTGCCAGGCATTAATCGGGTTCGCTTCACGGATCAAAAGAATTGGACCGTTCCGTCCTGGAATAGCATTACGGTAATGGCCCTTTGCACGATTCCACCCTTCATATCCTTGTCCACGGATGTCTTCAATCGCGTCATAATTACAATCAGGTTGTCCCTGAGCCTTATACCGGATCTGTCTGCAACCTTCAGAACTTCTTTGACGGCGTCAAGTATGTGGATACGCTCAGGTAATTCAAAGACCGTCGAGACGTTAAGCTCGCTTGTTACCTTTATGGTCATAATGGCGCGGTCAATATTTCTGTGGGCTCTTTTTTCAAGAATTGTTACATTCTGGCGTGTTGTGCCTATGGCGGTTGCAATACTCTCTGTCGACATCCCGGTTTGCCTGAGTCTCATGATTTCAAGCTGTCTTG
>JAKAFX010000022.1 GCA_021817735.1 Thermoplasmata archaeon
AAGGAAACCAGCACCTGGCCTTCCATACATCAACACCGGTGCAATCGCAGGTTTCCTGATAGCATACGCCCTCTTTGCGCTCCACTTGTGAAAATCAGTCATGGTTCAGTGCAGGAAGACCCTTTTTCCAGTAAAGTACATCGGAATTGAAAGTTTGTTGCTTTCGCCGATCACTTCATTGTCCCTGATGGAGCCGCCTGGCTGGATGATTGCTGTTATTCCGGATTCTGCCGCAAGCTTCACGCTGTCACTGAAAGGAAGGAAACCGTCGGAGGCCATCACCGATCCCTTTACCCTGTTTCCGGCTCGATCAACAGCTATCCTTAGAGATTGAACGCGGGATGTCTGGCCAGCCCCGATGCCGACCGTAGTCTGATCTTCTGCAAGCACTATGGCATTACTACGGCAGTGGGCAGATACCTTCCAGGCAAAGACCATGTCTCTCATCTGGTTCTCGGTTGCGTCCTTCTCTCCCGCCTTTTCCATCTTCGTTATGGCTGTATCCATGCGGGACTGAACCAGCATCCCGCCTGGGATTGACCTGTATCTGGGCCCTTCATCCCTTTCAAGGCTCGCAGAAATTACCCTTAGGTTCTTCCGTTTCTTCAGGATTGCAATGGCTTGTTCAGAATACGATGGTGCGAGCACGACTTCCACAAAATGTCCGGACAGCTCAACAGCCGTTTCTGCATCAACTTCGCGGTTGAAAGCCACAATTGAACCATAGGCAGATTCGCTGTCTGCGTCGTATGCCCTGGTGAATGCTTCCTTCAGGGATCCCGAAGTAGAGACACCGCAGGGGGTGTTGTGCTTGACAATGACGGCAGTCGGATCTTCAAACTCCTGGACGGCCTCCAATGCTGCACTCGCATCCAGGATATTATTGTATGAGAGCTCTTTCCCATGAAGCTGCTTTGCATTTGGAATCCCACATTTGCCGGGTTGCCTGTACATGTAGCCTTCCTGCCCAGGGTTCTCCCCGTACCTCAGTCCGGTAAAGCCCTTGTAGGCAAGGAACAGGTCTTCTGGTGGGCTTTTGTAAAGTTCCCGGTACAGGGATGTATATATTAGCGAGTCATAGGAAGCGGTCACCGCGAAGGCCTTGAGTGCAAGCCTCTGTCTTGTTTCCAGGCTCACAGACCCCGCGGATTCAAGTTCAGCAGCTACCTGGACGTAATCCTCCGGGGAAGTAAGTATGGTGACAAAAGCCCAGTTCTTGGCTGCTGCTCTAGTCAGTGAGACACCCCCAATGTCAATGTTCTCGACCATGTCACTCAGATTTCCCTTTCCTACAGTCTCCGTGAAGGGGTACAGGTTGGAGATCACCATGTCAAAGTTGCCGTAACCGTATTGCTGCAGTTCCCTGTTTGACTTCTCATCCCTCGTTGAAAGCAGGCCAGCATATATTGCAGGATGCAGGGTTTTCACCCTTCCTCCCAGTATAGTCCCGGATCCGGTAAGGTCGGAGACTGGGCTGCACTTCACGCCCTTAGAGGAAAGGAATTTTGCAGTGCCATCTGAGGCGAAAACCTCAGGGTTCATGAACGATATTCTATTGAGGAAATCAACGATGCCTTCCTTGTTATGAACACTCACCAGTATCCTCATAGCGTGACCATTATCCTTGACTGTATTTATTGATACGCCCCGCAATCATTATTACTGTAGGTAATATATGTATCCAAAATGGAATTTATTGGGTGAGCCTACAAAACATTTAAAAAAGTCCTGACTTTGCCCAACAGAATAAAATGACCAGGAACATTTCAATCGAAAACGTCAAGCAGATTCCAACCTATGCAAAGGAAGTAGAACTTGTAGAGAGAAAGGGGATAGGTCACCCTGACAGCGTATCAGACGGCATAGCTGAGGCCGTAAGCAGAGCCCTCAGCAAGTATTACATAAAGGAATATGGAAGAATACTCCATCACAACACAGACCAGCTTGAGATTGTTGGCGGTCAGTCTGCACCGAAATTTGGGGGAGGCGTCGTGCTTGATCCTGTCTATATAATGCTCAGTGGAAGGGCAACCACGACCATAAACGGGGAGAGGATACCATGCAAGTCGCTGGCGATCAAGGCCACAAAGGAATACCTGACACAGAACTTCAAGCACCTGGACATGGATGCAGATGTCATGATCGACTCGAGGATAGGCCACGGATCGGTTGATCTCAGGGGTCTCTATGACACAAGGAAGCTCAAGGCAAACGACACTTCATTCGGCGTTGGATTTGCACCATTTACGGACACGGAAACACTGGTCTTGGAAACGGAGAGATTCATCAACGGTCCCCTGAAGAATAAGTTGCCCGCAGTGGGCTATGATATCAAGGTGATGGGCTTCAGGCAGGCTGGAACTATAAACCTGACCATTGCTGCCGCATTCGTGGACAGATACGTCAAGGATGAGAATGAGTACTACTCAATCAAGGAACAGCTCAAGAGTGCAGTAATGGACAACGCAGCAAAGCTGACAAACAAGGAAGTAAAGGTTTTCATAAACACGGGAGACCTCAAGGAAGAGCACGTGAACTATCTCACAGTAACTGGACTGTCCATGGAGAATGGAGATGACGGTTCAGTGGGCAGGGGAAACAGAGTCAACGGTATAATCACGCCTTTCAAGGCCATGAGCATGGAAGCTGCTGCTGGAAAGAACCCCGTGACACACGTAGGTAAGTTGTATAATGTCCTCTCCAACCTGATAGCTGCTGACATTATCAAGGAATCAGGCGGAGACATTGAGGAAGTCTTTGTGAGGATTGTCTCCCAGATAGGAAGACCAATTGACGATCCTCATGTAGCCAGCATACAGGCAATCTACAAGGACAATGTCAATCCTTCAAAGCATGAGAACAATATTAGAAGGATCGCAGACAGCAGGCTTGAGCACATCTCGGATCTCACGCCTCTCTTTGTCGAAGGGAAGCTTTCCGTATTCTGAGAATACGGAACTCCCAACATCAATTTCTAACCTTTATATCATTTCACACAATTCCCTCAGTAATTCTTAAGGGCTCGTAGTCTAGCGGTATGATGTCTCCCTGACACGGAGGAGGTCACCGGTTCGAATCCGGTCGAGCCCATTTATAAATGGAATCAAATCCTTCAACATTCTATGACCACTGAAATTAACGTTTATGGTGAATTTTTTCGAATGGAATAAATATACATAATAATCAAAATCATTGCGAAAAGCAGCTCTGCAAAGCAAATTAACGGATCATAGCGAGTACCAAGATCTAGGGTGACCCTGCCGAGAAACTTTTACCACTCTCCTGGGAAAACTGCTCAAGGATATGTCTCTCTGCTAAAACCCGGATATTCGTGGGGCCACTTACAGAAAATTCTCTTCGAGCGGTGGATCTCAGCGTATATGTGAATCGAACAATGGGGAGGCAACACAAGACTCACCCATGTCAGGTGGATCGTAAGATAGCCTGCACAGATGTTTCTCATATTTATGCATGGACTTCTTAATTTGCTACCACTCAAAGATGTCGGTTTCAGGAATTTACTCCATAGTAACTATGAAGCGGAAGGCAAGAGACTGATCGCAGGATCTAAAAAATGACGGCTATTTGTGCCATTACAGGATGGTTGTGGTTCTTGTGCCCTTAGGATGCGGGAACATGAAGTTTTTGACGGACATCACAGGTGAATAGAACCCGTAGATGTCTGAATAAATGCCTGATCTTGCGTATTGATGGGTTTACTCGATTTGCTTGTTTCTCCCGATCAAATATTTATGCATTGACCAATGTTGTAGGAATTGATGGACAGGAAGGTGGGATATCATAATGTTCTGGTGTCTCCGCAATGGCTTCATGATAACCTCATGTCAAGCAAAATTGTGATAGTCGACTGCCGCTACAGCCTATCGGATTTCAGCCTTGGAAGGAAGATGTACAATGCAGGTCACATACCAGGCGCATATTTCATGGACCTCGAGGATGACCTATCCGGACCGAAGGGCACTCACGGCGGCAGGCACCCTATCCCGGATCCTTCTGTATTCGCAGGGAAGATGTCTGCAATGGGGATCAGTCGTGGCACTCATGTGATCGCCTACGATGCAGAGGGTGCAGCATCCTGTCGCCTGTGCTGGCTGCTGAGATATTTTGGGCACGATAACGTGTCTATACTGCAGGGCGGATTCGACGAATGGGTCTCACTGGACCTCCCTGTAACAAACGTACAGCCTCCATTCAGGCATGGCGATTTTGTCCCAGTGCCAAGGGCAGACATGGTCGTTGGCAGAGATGAAATCTTCGAGTCACGCAGTTCAATGACACTGGTAGATTGCCGCGCACCCGAGCGTTACAGGGGTGAGGTAGAACCCATAGACAGGAAAGCGGGACACATACCGGGGGCCATCAACCTGTTTTACCGGGAAGTCTTTTCTGGCAACTCTGCTTTCAAGACGCCTGAAGAATTAACGAAAGTGCTTGGAAATCTGGACAGCAAGTCTGTTCTCTACTGTGGATCAGGGGTTACAGCCGCAGCAGTGTGTGTGGCTATGGGAATGATCGGAATGGAGCCAAGAATATATGCAGGCAGCTGGAGCGACTGGGCTTCCTATGAGGACAGCCCAATAGCTACAGTCAAAGGTTCAGAGCAGTGATGCCTGTGCCTGAATCAAGTTCGCAAATTGCGCGTTTGTTGCATAGGTGGTTCCAAGATACGCAACGACAAAGACGAAGCTGCCAGCGTGTCCGAACCCAATGTCAGCATAATGGGTCTGTCCAGTAGTCTGATTCACGTAAGAGTAATTGAAATAGACAAAACCCGATGCGTTATCCCAGTGCAAGTGTGATGAAAGCATGCTCCCATAAGTTACTTCGTATGCAACGATTTTATTTGAGACATTAGTGTATATATTCGCAGCATCAGTGTTATTGTTGAATTTGACTATAGCAGCCCCGAATAGCGAGTCGCCGCCCCTGAAATAGATTGCACCCTGGATCATGTTTGGGCTCAGGGAAACATTCATGGAGCTCTTCGTGGAGATGTTCAACTGTCCTACTGAAACATTCCCAGAAGTCAGATTGGCCGTGAAATTGAGTTCCTTGGAAAGAAGGATCGGTGAATTGATGTAAGTACCGATCTTAATGGAGTTGTTGAGGTTGAGGCCGAGATCTGTGTTAACCGTTGACCTCGAGACTATTAGGGGAGCCCCATTGGTTTTTGCTCCATAGGTCTTTAGGATGTTGAATTCCTTGGAGAGCAGGGAGAGTGAATTTGACAGGGAAATGGCAGTGGTAGACACGTGATAAATAACTATGATCTCACCACCGTAGTTGGAGACCAGCATCTGGGTGTATATCTTGAGGGATGGCATTCCAGAGGTCGCATTCAGCGTGAAATAATTGTAGCCTGATAGAGTCCCGGTCGAGTAATTGGACTTCAGGGATGCGTTTGCAAGAATTGCAAGATTGAGCGCACTAAAGACATTTGAAGCTGAGAGATTTGTCTTGAAGTGCGCATATCCCGCGGCAATTAACCCCGAACTGGAATAGAAGTCTACAAGCTCTACTGATTCCACCTGTCCAACGGTCTGATCCGCGAGTGCACTACTACCAAGGCTGGAGGCCCCACTAGTCAAGCTGCTCTGAGAAGACAGATTCATGGCTGCGTTCAGGAAGAAGGAGAAATTGGTGGACGAGAATGAAAAGTTTGCAACCTGGTTCCATCCACCGCCCATTGTGCTGTTCAGGTCATCGCTTGACACGATGGACATATTCGGGGCTGTAGAGGCAGTTGAGGAAGGAGATTTTATACCTGGAATGTACCCAGCATAGGCTGCATATCCGACGACAGCGACTATGACGAGGACTACAACTAGGATCGCAATTTTTGCGGTTCCGGCCATGTTGCAATCATACTGAGGGAATACATATATGTATTGCGAATATGCTCAGGACAATTTAAGACGTATACTGGGTCAAAGACCGCCAAAGACTCTTTTCTTTATGGCCATGGGCATTATCTTAGCAAGAGTCATCATCCGGGATACGGTCTTGATACCATTTCTGTGCATCTTCTGGTGTATCCTGTGATGTTTCAGGAGCCATGGAGTTATTTCCTCATCCCATTTCTTCTGGTACAGCATCGGATCGCCTGCGGCAGCAGCTTCCCCTGCAGCAGTTCCTGTCCAGAATGCACCCTGAAGTCCCCCTGCTGTTGTATTCAGGACCGCGTTGACCATGTCTCCAGTATACATATGGTCGCCATCCACTACTTTCTGTAATGGGGCGGAGAGGGGAATTTGGTGTGCCATGTTGTGGATCATATTGCCTCTCAGTTCAGGGAACTTTTCCGTGAATTTCTCAAGAACAGCCTTTGGCTGTGCTGACTCAATGGGATAGAAGCAGATGCCTATTTTCCTGGTAGTCGGACTGTCTGCGAAATCCCATACGTACCCACCGGGTGCAAGTTCGGAGTACCAGAGCACCATCTGGTAGTCGTGTCTTGCCGGAAGCTGCCTTGTTTCCTCATAAGCCACAAGTATGTTGTGCCTGTCCAGTTTCTCCCCGAATACAGACTGCGGTCCTGCAGCGAAGATTATGTATCTGGCAGTCAGCTCTTCAGCGTCGGTTTTGACGGTGTTTCCCTGCACAGAAGTCACCCTTGTCTTCATCCTTATGTTGAGCTTTCCCGCCATCTTTTCGCTCAGGAATTTCTCGTATTTTGTGAAGTCATACACCAACCCGATAGGTTTTCCAAAATCCATTGAAATGTCTTTCCCGGTGTCAGTCCTGAGACTAAGGGCATTTATGTTGGAAGTTATTATGGATGGATCGGTGGGCATGCCAATCCGCTTTACCCACTCAAGGGATACCGCACCCGTGGATCTCACCGGGAGGCCAATCTCATCCTTCTTGTCCAGTATGACGTACCGCTTCCCCGCTTTCTGAAGGGCAATCCCTGCAGACAGGCCCGCAGTGCCTGCACCAATCACAATCGCATCATAATCGAAATTGTTCTCAGCCATTTCCTCACTCCCCTATCTGTTGAATAACCTGAACGCACTCAGTTGAAACTGGCAGTATCCAAGCATTGCCAGAGCAATGGCACTCCGGAACATTTCGTCCGGAAAGGAATCTGGTCATATACTCGTCGAATGGTCCGCAGTTGCTTAAATGCACCCATGGAGCGACGCTGTTGGTCTTTCCAATCAAGTCAGTCCGTAGAATACCCTTTAGGTATTTAAAGTGAAGGCAGTCAGGGAAGAGGGAACAGAATCCACGAATCCGCTGGAGCATTATTGGTAGCATGTATCACAACTGACACAATGATGAACTCTTACCGTTTCCTTGTTCTGGAAAAAAGGTACCGTCCAATCATAGATATGAGTACTGTCTTTAATACGACCGGGCCATAGTCAAACACAAGATGCTCAAGGGGCATCTTTGCAGGATCAAATCTGTCTGCGTGCACCTCGAACCTGTCGGGAAAGTCCACAACGTGAACGCCTCTCCTGGAACTTTCGACGGGGCTTCTCCAGTCAGCATCCTGCCCTGATATTTTCCCCAGTGACCTGACGAATAGTCCGCTCTTTCCGGGACTTGAAATCAGTCTTCCCTCCAGGTCTTTCTTGCTGATCCGGATCTTCTGGCCCATAAGTGCAGATGCAGCGACCTGGCTCCAGAAATCGTACTCCCTAGACTTGACCATGACACTAAAAAAGTGCGGCTTGCTTAATGAAAGTTGCCCTGGTATTTGATAAACACTATAAGGCAGGTTCGGATCGACCCAGATGTCAGGCAGCTATGAGTACGCCATTGATGTTGAGAATCTGGTCAAGTCTTATGATGGAGTAAAAAATGCTGTCGACGACGTTTCATTCCAGATCAAACCGGGGGAGATATACGGGCTACTTGGAAAGAATGGTGCCGGCAAGTCCACAACCATCAAGACCCTTACAACACTAGTCCCTCCAACATCCGGAAACGTGACTATCTGCGGCATGGAACTCAGGAAGAAGGCCAGCCAGATACGGAAGCTTATCGGCGTGGTACAGCAGGAGGAAGCCTTTGATTTTGCCACAGTTGAGAGGAACTTCAGGATATACGGTATGTTGTGGGAAGTGCCAGCGGATAAGATCCAATCGAGATCTGAGGACCTGATGGAACTCTTCAACCTGAAGGAGATAAGGAAGAAAAGGGCATTCGAGCTGTCAGGCGGCCAGAAGAAGAGGCTTCAGGTGGCAAGGGAGTTCATCCATGACATGCAGGTGCTATTTCTCGACGAGCCAACTGCTGGCATGGACCCCATCATGAGGAGAAGCGTCCTTGATTTCGTTATGGGGAAGGCGAAGGAGGGGTTGACAGTGCTGTTCACCACACAGATCCTTGAAGAGGCAGATTATGTCTGCGACAGGATCGGAATAATGGATCTCGGAAAGAAAGTTGCAGAGGGCACCTCTGCACAACTCAAAGAGAGGTTCGGGTCTCTGAAGAAACTTGTTCTCACAGCCACAGACAGGATACCAGCCGAATCCATTCCACTGGTCAGGGCAAAACTGGCGACAGTCCCATCAGTTACCCAGTATGAAGTAGGCGACAGGGAGATTACGGTAATAGGGAAGAACATGGGAAAGACGGTCTACTCAATACTGTCTTCACTGTCATCTCTTTCAATTGATATTGACCAGGTAAACCTGGATGCGCCTTCACTGGACGATGTCTTCCTGGAGGTGGTGAAGAAATGAAGCTACCTGCAATGGTCAGGCTCACAGTTCGCAACGTCCTGGTGAACACCGACCCAGGTACGATGTTCTTTATGCTGGGCATCCCTGCTTTCTACCTTCTGGTTCTTGGAACCATGTTCCAGGGCCTCATTCCAAGTTTCACCCAGCATGGGGTGACAACTTCCTACACGACTTTCCTCGCCCCAGGCATAGTCGGCATGCAGGCGTTCACTGCAGGTAACATAGGGGGTGGCATGCTCTGGGCAGACAGGAGATGGGGGATGTTCGAGCAGCTTCTTGTGGGGCCGTTCAGGAGGGCAGACTACCTCCTTGGCATCATGCTGGTCTCGGTCTTCTTCTCCCTGGCAGGAAGCGGAATAATGATGGCATTGGCGTTCCTTATCAACGGTGATTTCAACATCACAATACTGGGTGCAATCATCCTTATGGCAGTTCTTGTGCTTGGCTCCATATTCTTCACCTCACTGTTCCTAATAATATCGGTCCTCGTGCGAACAATGAACGCTTACCAGACAATCACCTTCCTGCTGTTTTTCATGCTTGACTTTGCCAGCACGGCATTCTATCCGGTCACACCCTCAACGCCACTCGTTCTAAGGGTCATATCCACTTTCAATCCATTGAGCTACATCGTGGACGTGGTCCGCGATTGCATGCTGTATGGGGTCTCTTATTCCGCATGGGTTGGGACTGGGATCATAACGTTGCTTACAGTGATATTCTTCTATCTTTCCCTTGTTTTATACAATAATGTGCGTACTGGCCTGTAGTGTCATCAGTCAGTTTATGGCACACAACCAGGGGAAAGTGAATGAGAATCAAGTAGCAATGGCGCCCGCTACAGTCTTGCTAAAATTAAACTAAGCAATTGTAATTTGCAAAGCATGAAAAAATCAACTTCGGAAAAGAAGTCGGGGATGTTCAGGACCGGTGTCAATATCCCTGAATCATCCAGGGCCAAGATGGTGAACCTTCTCAACTCTGAACTGGCAGATCTCATATCCTTGCATTATGCGACGAAGCAGGCACACTGGAATGTTAAGGGTGCGGAGTTTTACCAGCTCCATCTCCTGTTTGACGAACTTGCGGATAGCGTGGATGGCTTCATCGATTCTACTGCCGAGAGAATTACTGCCCTTGGAGGCACTGCAGAGGGTACCATTGAAGCGGCTTGCAACAATGCAAGAATGGAAGCCTACCCAGTTGGGATAAGCACAGGCAGGGAACATCTCTCTGCTCTTATACAGAGATACACCGATCTTGCCAACCATACAAGGGAAGCGATAGACCGGTCAGGCGAGCTCGGGGACATGGACACAGCTGACCTGTTCACGGAAATATCAAGGTCTCTGGACAAGAACCTGTGGTTCCTGGAAGCCCACATACAGGCGTGAGAGTATAACAATCTACGGGATGAAGCAATAGTTGTTCCGGTAAGCCGTCAGGCTATCCAAGGAATTCAGGTTCAAGTCCTCAAGTTGCTTCCTATATGGGTTCTGCGAAAAGCTCAAGCATTTTAAATTGTCTACCACTTGGCTCGATATCAACGGACGGGGTGAGAACGCGTATCCTGTAATGGCCCAAAAGACAGAACCAGTGATATGCTTTGTCCCATGTCGAACTCTTTACCCTAACTCTTGAAGAGCGCAGGTATCAGGCAACGATCAGACCCTCTTTAGGTACCAATGCGAAGTCGATTAAAGAAAACAAAAAAATAGGGAAAAAGGCACATGCTTCTCATTCCACCATAACCCTGACTTCTTCCAGCTTGATGCAGTCGATCACTATTGTTCCCTTGTGACCGCATTTCAGGCACCGGTAGGATATCTGGGCAATGTGATCGTAACTTATCTCGTCAGCCTGGGTGCAACTTATCTGGGTTGAGTTGCATGCACCGCATTTCAGTAGCGTCTCCTCATTCTGGACCTGCATCATCTTCCCCTCCAAAAAAAGGAGACTGAGGGGATCAGCCCTACAGTCCTGGAGTGGATGCAAATGCATGCAAGTGCTCAGCCACAGCCGAATATCCCGTATACAGTGCCACCAATGCGCCTATGACAGCTGCAATGATGAAGAGTATGGCAAATATCTGGCTGATGGTTATTCCATGCATGGCTACCGCCGCTACATCCTTGCCTGGCCTTGAAGAGGTCCTGGTTCCGTGCGTGCTCAGTGTCGATAGCTGCCTCGTGAAGTAAGCAACAGGCATCAGTATTCCGGTCACTCCTGCTCCCAAGTACATTCCCAGTAGCGCAAGTGGTGCGCTTGTCATGCCATAGTTGTATCCGGAGACTCCCGATACCACTGCATAGATACCGGCGAAGAACGCAAAAATGCTCACGAATCCCAATCCAAGCTCCTTAACCAGAGATATTCCTCCCATTAAGGATACGAAACCAAGGATAGCCATCGAATCGCCGAACAGGATGTTGTAGGCTCCGGTCATCGGTGCAGGCCACAGGAGGCTGTCAAACAGTCCGTAGACAGTAAAATACCCTCCTATTGAAAGCAGGAAGTATCCGAACTGTCTGTCAAGGTTCGGATAGTCCTTTCTTAGCACATACTTCGTCGCAGCATAAAAGGCCAGACCCATTAGCAACACACCAAGTAGGGTAAGGTTCGCTGCAAGTGGATCAGTTAAGAGAACTGCCATTTTAATTCACCAAACACTAAATCGCTGCAGCGCGTATAAGTGATCGCGCACCTGTATGCACATGGATGCGCAATGGAGTGCATCTACCGGTAATTTTACTCAATTGTGGCCTTTACCAGGCCATCCATGACTTCAAGCGACTTGATGGTCATCCCGTATGCCTCGATTACTCCCCTCAGGCCCTCTGCAAGGCATTCAGATGAACTCTTGCCATATCCAGCCCCGGATATCGTGATCTCCCATCTTCCATTCTCCCCTACCACATGGAAATCATCAAGCGGGAGCCTCTTCTTGAACCTGCTTACCAGCTTGGAAGCGACATCAATGTTCCTGGCATAGCTCCTTATTGCACTGCCAAAGACTTTTCCCGACTCATAGAACAGCCTAAGGATCTTATCCCTGGAGTCCCTGACTGCAGTTGCAAGTATGCCGTCTAGCAGCCTGAAAGGGACTGGAACTGACCTTGCGGATGCCATGAGCTCGGTGAACATCAGGAGATCTTCAACCTCATCGATGTCTATTCCCCTCTCGTGCATCTCGATGAAGTGGTTCGTGGCTTCGGTTATGAGGGAACTTATGGTCTTTCCTCTCCTGTCAGCTTCCTCGGTTATGCGTTTCGCCATATCATTCGTCAGTGATATGTTCAGCCTTGCCACGGTTTCACAATCGTCAATGTCTATAATATCTTTCCACGGGAACATATTTCAGCAAGCCAGAGGCTCCGGGTCAGCAGATCACCCCAACGGAATAGCCAGACTGAAAGATTTATACGTGAAAAATCGTATTGTCAGCAAATGAATAGAGATGAGCTGGCTGGCAGCCTTCTGTTTATCGGGGTTTTTGTATTCTCTCTGGGCATACTGGTGGCGGAAGCCCTTTACTCGGGATATTCCATCTCGGGCAATTACATTAGCGATCTAGGCGTGGGCACAACTGCGTATATCTTTAACGGCACTATAATTTTACTTGGGATACTGGTTATACTATCCGCATATCTCCTGCACCTTGAGCACAGGAAGGAGTATTATCCGTACACTTTGGTTTTGCTCGGAGTAGGATCTCTGGGAGTTGGTATGTTCCCAGAGACAACCGGCGCTGCTCATCTTATTTCGGCGCTCATAGCATTCCTTTTTTCTGGAATTACAGACATACTTGTTTTTAGAAACGTTCGTGGGTTTTTCAAACTTGCTTCACCTGCCATAGGAATTCTTGTTCTTGCAGCCCTGGTTCTCTACACTGTAAAGGACTTCCTCGGCCTTGGTGTTGGAGGAATGGAGCGGATGATCGTCTATCCCACACTGCTTTGGGGCATGGCGTTCTCGGGATACCTACTGAGCAGGGGGACGGATCAAAAGTAGGCACCCTGACACAGGGTGTCATGATTTTAACATGACCAATTTGATTCGGCATTTTATTCTCCCGAAATCCGAGTTCAGTTGGGCACTTAGTTATAAGTGATCGTTAATAAATGTATTCGAATAAAATCTAAATCATGATAAGTTTAAATAAAGGAACCATGTATACATTTTTCAATGACCGAAACAAAAAATGTTTCCAAAAGGTCTAAGAAGGAAGCTGATGTTTTGCGGGACAAGGTCATTGCAGCGCTACTGTTGCTAATTCCAATGGTGGTCTTTGCCGTGACGCCCATATACAACTCAAGCAGCTCTGGCCTCTCATTATTTGGCCTGACCTTCTTCTATTGGTTCCCAATAGTATGGCTCGTGATATCGGCAATAATGTATTTTGTTGCTGCAATGATCTTGAATAAGATGGAGGGAGATCAGTAATGAATGACGTAGTCGTCATTGGTGTGTTCCTGGCTCTCTTCGTTATATTCGTGTTCCTGGGCTTCTGGGCATCCCGCTTCAGGCGAGGAGACCTAAGCGATCTTGGGGAATGGGGTCTGGCAGGCAGGAAACTGGGCGCATATCTCGCGTGGTTCCTCGTAGGTGCAGACCTTTACACTGCGTATACCTTCATAGCAATCCCGGAGTCCGTCTTCCTGCACGGCGCCATCTACTATTTTGCGGTTCCGTACGTGGGGATCGCCTTTGGAGTTGCCATGATCACCATGCCAAAGATGTGGAAGATAGCCAAGGACAAGAATTACGTGACTGCGGTGGACATGGTCCACGACAAGTTCAACAGCAAGACCCTCGCAATGCTCATAGCGCTCACGGGCATAGTAGCGGAACTCCCTTACATTGCGCTTCAGATCTATGGAATGCAGGCCGTTCTCCTCGTGATGATTGGCCAGCTGACCTCATATGATGTTACGCTGATAACTGAACTTTCACTGGTCTTGGCATTCATAATCCTGGCGGCTTTTACCTTCACCAGCGGTCTCAGGGGTGCGACGATAACTGCCGTCATGAAGGACGCAATCATCCTGGGCACAGTAATAGTCGCAATAATTGCCATACCCATAGCCCTTGGCGGGTTCGGAAAGGCGATTTCCCTCTTCTCCAGCGGGGTCGGAGTCTCTCCTACTAGCCGTGTTCCCTTCACTGGATCCGGATCACTTGCCCCGCTGCTGGTGAACGCCTTTGTCAGTCTATCCATAATGAGCGCCTTTGCCCTGTATCTTTACCCACATGCAATCAACGGGGTGCTGAGCATAGACTCGACCAAGAAGATCAGGCAAAGCACTGCACTATTACCACTGTACGGTATCGGGCTGGCATTTCTCGCGCTTCTGGGCATACTGATCTATTCTTCACCGGTTGCGATGGCTATGGTTAGTAAGTATGGTGCTACCACGGTGGTGCCATCACTGATATATGCTGAATTCCCAGACTGGTTTGTCGGAATAGCATTCCTTGGAATATTCATCGGTGGTCTAGTGCCGGCGTCAATAATGGCAATATCGCAGGCTAACCTCATGGTAAGGAACGTCCTGAAGCCGTTCTGGCCAAACATGGATGCAAAGATGGAGGCAAGGCTTGCAAAGTGGTTCTCAGTCATATTTAAGTTCATTGCACTGGGATTCATTTTCCTGATATCGCC
Organism: Thermoplasmata archaeon; assembly: GCA_021817735.1. Lineage (GTDB taxonomy): Archaea > Thermoplasmatota > Thermoplasmata > Thermoplasmatales > Thermoplasmataceae > JAKAFX01. The sequence continues at coordinate 14,380 of JAKAFX010000022.1, forward strand.
TACCTTTGCACTTGGTCTCCAGCTTGTTGGTGGAATCATCATTCTCCAGACACTGCCGTCGATCTTCTTCCCCCTCTATACAGACAGGCTCGAAAAGGTGCCAGTCGGGGTTGGATGGGCAGCGGGCCTTGTGCTTGGAGTGTACATGCTGTATGAGGCAAACTTTGTTCAGCACACGTCTACTTCTATAACTACGGTGCTCTTCGACTTCTCAACGGTCTCCTGGGTAGGATTCCTCTACATTGCGTTCGTTGCACTGCTGTTGAATCTTCTCATAAGTATTGTGGGTTCACTGCTGATGGGTCTATTCAAGAGTTCTCCAAAGGGAACTGCGGCAAAGTCAGACTGAACGCAATTCCCAAATTTTTTTATTTTTATTTTAATTTTTATAAGAATCTTAATTTAACATTTTTTCATAAGATCCAGATCATAATTCTAGACATCACCACACCAGTTAATGTGAAGTGTACACCAGTATCTGTAACCGCCTGGAATTATCATGAGGCCAGGTCTTCAGCATACTCTCACAGATTCTGCAAAAAGAATTAATTGCATCCCAGACTTGGTGATTAAGTGTTTCATGAGTCACAGTGAATGGATGACAAGAATCCTCAGGAACGCAATCTTGCTGACCTTTGGCGTAGAGCTGGTTATCTATGCGATCGTTTCATCAATGTCCTTCAACAACCCAGCCCTGCTTGACTCATTCCGCAGCCAGCAGACTTCTATTATTTCCCAGTCTCCGCTCTTGATCTTTTTCGCCATTTTTACCCACAACCTCCTTGTGGCGACACTGGATTTTATTCCCGCCTTCGGGACGTTCCTGTTCGTGCAATCCGCAATTTCCACAGCAATGATCATCTCCCTTCAGGGAACGGCAGCTGGAGTTCCAGGACTGGCTCTATTCTTGACCCTTCTCCTCCTGCCTCATTCCTGGCTGGAACTCCCGGTCTATGCTATTTCCATGATCGGGGGGATATATCTCATATATTCACTGCTGAAGGGGAAGGCATTTCTCAGGGAGAACCTCACAAGAACCGTCTATATCTACTTCTTTGCAGTGGTGCAGCTTGCGATCGCAGGTGCATTTGAAGCAGCCGAGATCTACTTCGAGACATCATATTCATCTCCAGATAATGCCATTTATCCACTCATGATGTGGATTCCAGCGGTTCCAGTATTCTACGTTCTACACCGGCTCTTCAAGCAACTCATGGCAATGCCTTCAAGGCTGAACGATGTGCCTCCGTAACAGGAGATGTCCTGCAAGGCCGCGTCGAAGAGCCCTAAAAGAAAAGCCAAGTGGGACGGAACACAACCAGAGGCAGAAGATATATTGTGTATCATTGTTTCACATATGCCATGAGATCTTCCCCATTTTCTCACCTATCGAGCGTGTATGGAAAAAATGTTCTTGATCTGGATAAGCCGTTCCTCATACTTTCCAGCTACTTTGGGCAGGACATGGAACAACTCAGCTCCCTGGGAAGCTATGCAGGTCGAGACCTATATGAGCTTGCCGAGCACGTAGACAAGAGGGCAAGACCGGAACTGATCATGTGGGGCATAGACGGCACCAGGGTAGACAGAGCTTGGCTTGATCCATCCGAGATGTCTGCGCTTGAAAGACTCGTTCTGGAATATGGTGTTAACCGCTACCCATATTCCATGAACAACTGGCACCTTCACTTTGCATCAATATATCTGATCTCGGACCCTGGCCTGGCATGCGTACTAACCGTGACAAACCAGACTGCATACGCCATCCAGAAGTATGGAAGTGAAGATCAGAAGAAGCTGCTTCCTGCCTTGACAGGAGAAGCAAAACAAGCAATGTGGGGGGCAACATGGTTTACGGAACTGCAGGGAGGAAGCGATCTAGGTGCCAACACAGTGACTGCTGAACTTCTCGATGGGGAATGGCACATCAATGGGACCACGAAATATTTCTCCAGTGATGCGGGCCTTGCCGACTATGCACTGGTGTCAGCCCGACGGAAAGGGGGAGAGGCTGGCGCGAAGGGGCTGTCTCTATTCCTGGTGCCGGAAATTACCTCGGACGGAAGCAGGAACTTCATGGTCAGGAGATTGAAGGACAAGAGCGGGACCGCGAGTGTGCCCACAGGCGAGGTGGAGTTCCATGAATCCTTAGCTACACCGGTGGGAGATCCATCCAAGGGGATATACTACATAATGGAAGACCTCATGGTGTCGAGGCTCTCTAACGCGTTTGGGGCTCTGGGAACTGCAAGAAAAGCATATCTGGAAGCGTACTTCTATTCAATGAAGCGGAAAGCCTTTGGCAGTAATCTTATCGATCACCCACTGGTGATGAGGGACCTAATGGACATGGAAGTTTACTTCGAAGGGACCCTAGTCCTCACCCTGCTTGCAGTTGAATCATTCCAGAAATCGTGGAAAGATGAGCCGCCTTATTCCAGCAGTTACCACATGGCACGCCTGCTCACCCACGTATCGAAGAACCTTACTGCAGACATGGCTTCATATGTCACGCAACTGGCAATGGAACTACACGGGGGACTTGGTTTTCTTAGGGAGTTCCCCATTGAACGCTTGCACAGGGAAGCATTGATAACTCCAATATGGGAGGGTCCCAGCAACATCCAGGCCCTCGACATGCTTGAATCGATGCAGAAGAAAAACTCGCACCTGCCTCTCCTGAAGATGCTGGAGGACATGGGAAAGGAAGTATCGGAAATGAAGGAGACCTATGAAAGAATGCTCACCGGCATGAAACAGGCAATATCCGGAGTAGGCGGAATGAAGACGGAAGATGCCCAGTTCTTCGCAAAGGACCTTCTCAACTCCATCGGTCACAGCCTTGCAGTTGCCCTTCTGATACATGCTGGCAACGTAAAGGAAGACCGTCGGCTTCTTGAAGTTGCTTCACTCTACCAGAGGAGATTCGTGGAAAAGAAGGCATATGATAAGGTTCCTCGCGAGGTTTGCAGTTCCATAATCAGGATCGATGAAATCAAGTGATGGACTCCCGATCCTTCAGGATCAATGTCGATTTTTTCTCAGTAAGGTTTTTTAAACACCGAATTGTTAGACCGACTATGTGGCCGTTCAGTCGAAAGAAAAAAGAAGAATCAGCAGCCAAGGAAGCACCAGCGAATCCTCCTAAGCAGGCAAAGAGCAATGAACCAGGGTCAGACCCAAAGACTAAGAACGCATCCAGCAGCGGTCAGGAAAAACCATCGGGCGACTCAAAATCCAAGGAAAGCAAGTCTGGTTCAGGCGCCAAGAAAGGAACCACCAAGAAAGCAGGGGAAGCAGGTTCCAAGGGCACAAAGTCAACCAAGAAGGAGTAGGATATCCCTACTCATTTTTTAATAATAGCCGACGGAATTTCATTTCATGGATTCAGGTTCGAATGGCGCCTGCATTCGAGAATGATGGCAATCTCGATTACAGGGAATTGAGTTAAAGGAAGTCCAGGCACAATTAAATGCAACATGGTCCAACATGCCATGTTGGCGTTCAGTCACTGTAATCCGGTTTCCACCAGGTCCCTGTAGTCTGAAGCTCATGAATCCATCCTATTGTGGTATTTACCAATATCCAATCATTAGCCTACTTCAGGACAGTTCCCTGGCACCCGGTGCACTCTAAAATAAGCGAATACCAAGCTCTTAACGGCAGCCAAGTAGAAAGATGGAACCTCTCAGTCATGGTTATTCAACGAAACTGGAACCGACTCCTCATTGTCAGCGACACAAAGCGGTATCCGGAGAGGTCCAGCCTGAAGCAGGAATTCAGGCTACTGTCACGTTGATACCCTGTATTCTTCCCAGCCCACTGGCAATTCTACGCCATGAATTTCCCAGATCTTCGGAGAAAAACACGTTTCCAACAGTTGTACCGAAGTAAAGCCCAGGTTCGCGGAGATTATCATGGGCAAGCGAATCCCTCAGGACATTTGTATGCACGCGTTCTGGGAGGCCATTGGTATACCTCTTCCAGTTCTTCCCCCCGTCACTGGTGCCATAGACTGATAACTGTCCCTGGATGCAGGCATTGTGATCCTTGCATTCAGGGGCATTATCCGGAACGGGTATGACGAACACATTAGTGGACGTTGTCTCTACCACATCCACTGGAAACCCGAACCTATTCTCTGCGTTTATGCTGACGTCTTTCCACCGATCTCCATGGCTGTCCGAGAAATAGACGCCACAATGGTTCTGCTGATACAATCTCCCGTCCTTTGGCGACACAACGATCTTATGGGTGCAGGAATGAAGCTCGGCAAGATGCGTTCTTACTTTCTCCTCAGTTGAAGCGCCGGAAGGAGCAGAAGAGATCTGCTTTGATGGATCGATCGAACATGAGGTGTTCTGACCGCTCTTCAATGATTTCCAAGTCTCTCCCTCATCATCACTCCTGTACGCACCATTCCCGGAGGCGACAAGGTAAATCTTTTTCGGGTCGTTCATGTCAAACCTGATCGTGTGAAGTGCAAGGCCAGTTGTCCTAAAGCCCCAGTCAATGCCCCATTCCAGTCTATTTGGAGCATCATGAAGGCTGGTGACCTCATCCCATGAATCACCACTATTGGTTGACCTGAAGAGGTGGCCGTACTGCGTTCCAGCATATATGGTCCCATGCCGGTGCGGATCAGCAGCTACTTCCCAAACTTTCCTGACATGGAGTCCCCGGCTAGCGGGTTTCCAGGTTTTCCCCCCATCTCTTGACTTGAAGACTCCTTCAGATAAAGTTGCAGCGAACAGGTTCTCTTGTCCATCA
>JAKAFX010000023.1 GCA_021817735.1 Thermoplasmata archaeon
CTTTCCGGAGTTCGTGATTGTAGAGATCTACAGCGGTTTTCTCGGGGCCATTCAGGCAGTTGTCATGACAGCATACCTGCTCGATGTCGCCCCCAGGGAGAGCCGTGCAGAGTACATATCAAAGATAAATGGAATGAATGGGGTTGTATATTTCCTTGGTGCGATCACCGGGGGGTTCCTTCTGCAATACATGGTGTCCATATATCCCCTGAGACTTGCTCTCCTCCTGTCATACATTATAGTTTTTGGCGGGCGTCTTGCAAGTTCATTCCTCTTCCTTAGGCTCAGGGAGGTTGGAGGAAACAACCGCCGGGAACTTGGCCTGTTTTCAATCCTGCTCAGGTGGAGGCAGCCTGGGAGCCCCTCCGGGGGCCCAATAAAGCCCCCATGACTAGCTACTCGGAACAGGTAGCCCAGAAAACATGAAAAGAAGTATTATTCAGTTTCCAATACGAGGTGATGGAAGGAAAGCCCCACATTGAAACCGAGCGGCTCAAGAGATATGTTGACCTTAACAGGGCTTACTCCCTTAGCATATCCAACCATTCAGTTGCACTGAGGTTCTCTCCGGATTCCCCGGAGGCGATGATGCATTTTCCCAATGGAGAGCCAGTAGAACACATAATGGAAGGGGTGGAGGAGGACGGTAAAATATTCTTCACCAGGTTCATAACGAGGAGCTCCCTGGGGGAGACCGTTACGGTGCTGGATGGAGAGGATGACCCGGTGATGCTGTGGCTTCAGTTCATTGACTGAAGCAGTGGCGCAATCATTATGGGTAATATGACTGTTGCATCCCCGTATACGTTGACAAATTTCGCATCGCTCCTGATCTTTCTCCATGATATTGCTTCCTCCAGCTTTGCTCCAGAGAGAGACCCGTCGTACTCCTGGGCGGTCGTTACATACACGGCATAGTCCAGTCCCTCGCGGAACTGGTTCCACCATATGGTGTGGTGCTTCGATATGCCGCCCCCGATCATGAGAGCGCCAGTCTTCTTCGCATCAAAGATAATGTCCGATAGCAGGTGTTCGTCTTCAAGCAGGTTGATCTTGAAGTCGCGGTGCTTCTCATACATCGACCAGAGCTGTGATCCGAAGGAACCGTCCGTGATTCCTGGAACAAACACCGGGATTCTGTTGCGGTAGGCGTTGTAGAGGATTGAGGATTCTGTGCCAATTCTCTTTCCCATTTCCCAGAGGAGATCCCTGCCATTCCATTCCTTCTTCTGCAGGTAGAGCTCCTCCAGGACAGGCTGCACTTTTTCCTCGATTATCCTTCCATAGCTAGAGTCTGGGATAAGTACGTTCCCAAGCCTGTTTATCTCTATCTGTCCCAGCTTGCTGTCGCTCAGATCGAAGCTGCCGCAGTAGTAGTCACTGAATGACCGTGCTATGTCATGGTCAAGGGTTCCGGTCGTGGTTATGATAACATCGAAGAGCTTCCTCTTCACAAGCTCGTTAATTACTCCACGGAGCCCAGTAGATATTATGTCTGCAGGGAATGAGAGGAATCTTGTCACGTCCCTTCCATTCATCTTCTCGATTATCCTGAATGCATCGTGGACCTTCGAAGCCGTGAATCCGCCTACGGAGGAAAACTGGTTCATCAGTTCGCCCAGTGTCGTGCCGGAATGGATATTTAGATCCTTCACCGTGCTTTTCAGCAGGTTCTCCCTTGTGTAAGTCCCGCTCTCCTTGGCCATGCACCTTTATTCCGGTTAGCTTTAAAACCTAATTCATGATCCAGTGGAATGTCCACAATATTGCTCACCGTAGTCCTGTGGATACATCTTTTCTTCGCAATAGTCTTTATTGGTGGATCATTCTTCATATGGTTTGCCCTCTGGCCTGCCTCCTTTGAGATGACATCCGACGAGAAGCAGAGGACCAGGATTGTGGGCCTGGCTTCCAAGAGGTTTGCGAGGATCACCAACATCTCTGTTGGCATACTGATCATAACAGGGCTACTTCTTGCATATGGAATTTCTGCAGACACCCCTGGGTTCTATTCATCAGGTGCAGGGATTGTGCTACTGGTGAAATCCCTCCTGGTTGCGGCTGCTATCGGGATAATGTACTACAATAACCTCTCCCATCCAAAAAAGATAGTACGCCTCCTTGCGGAAGGCAAGACTCAGGAGGTTGCAAAAGTCAGGAAAATGGCCCATTTGCTGTCTTATCTAACACTGCTGCTCCTGACTTTGGTGACAGTGCTTGGGGCCATCCTGGTTGGTTATTACTAGATTATCTTGCAGAGGCCGAAATCCTTTCGATTTCCTCTTTCTTGCTCACGGCATAGGAGCCACCCTCGTTCCTTGCGGCGAGCATGATCTCATCTGCCAGGCAGTCCTCTATTGATTTCTTTTTCTTGAAGGAAGCGTTTGAAGCACCAATGGCAATGTTCCTTAGGGCAATATCCACTCTCCTTGATGGAGAGATATCCACTGCCTTTGGGACTGCTATGCCTCCATACTTCAGCCTGGTAACCTCTTCCCTTGGGGCTGCATTTTCTATGGCGTTAACCAGCACCTGTATGGGATTTTCCTTTGACTTGACTGCAACCTTCTCGAAGGCTTCCGAAAGAACACGGTATGCGCTGTACTTCTTGCCGGTCCACTTCTCTGTCCTCATCAGCTTGTTCAGGAGCCGTTCAATTGTGTTCATGTTCCTCTTACCCGCTGAGTAGCTTGAAAACCTGCCTCCAGTGTGGAGATTGAGGCCAACTCCAAGGTTGATGTACTTAGCCAGGCTCTGGTCGTGTATCAGCACCCCAGAAGGATCATACTGTCCAAAGAGCTTGAGTTCCAGATTACCTCACCGCCTTTTCCTTTCTTCCCTTGACTAGTTCTCTCAATGATATGCCATTGACCTTCACGATCTTATACCTTACGCCCGGGATGTCTCCCTTGCTTCTGCCCATTCTTCCGCCGATCCCTTCGACGACAACCTCATCGTGCTCGTCGATGTAGTTAATTGCGCCGTCCCCTGGTGCAAATGCAGTGATCTGCCTTCCGTTCTTTATTAGCTGCAACTTGACGCACTTCCTTATGGCAGAGTTCGGTTGTTTTGCCTCGATTCCAATCTTTTCTATTACAATGCCCTTTGCCTGTGGAGCGCCTTCCAGTGGGTCACTCCTCTCCTTGAGCTTTAGCATCCTTCTCTTGTAATCCCTGTCGGACCACCTGTACTGCCCTCTTTTCTTAACAAGGGTAGATCCAGCATTTTCTCCATTTGCCAAATGAGTTCACCTGATCGAATTTTAGCGATAGTTTTTCGAGATTTTCATGATACTATTTAAGTTATGCCTCGCACAGCATTCGCGTCTTGTGCCATCCGCCATTCCCATGGCTCGAGAACTTCCAGCAGGTGAGATCGACTAGTTTTCCAAATAAACTTCACTACTCTTTTGCGGGTGGAGCTATTCATGTATGAGAAACTAGACTTGCACTCCCAGCCTGCAGGGATGCAAAATCGGCTCTCTTCCCTCCCACGCAAAAACATAAACCACCACGCAGGATAACAATCTACAGGCTGGACTCATTGGTTGATCTCGGGATCAGGCATGCAGCGTCAAACCGCCCACTTTACGTGGTTTCGCTGAACCACTTCATCAACGACGGATCCACATATCTCATCGCATCGCTGTTTCCTGCAATGGAGCTGGCGTTCGGGCTTGATATTTTCCAGATCGGGCTTCTGGTGGGTGCAGGGTACATAATCAACGTGGTGTTCCAGCCCTTAACCGGTAGGCTTGCACAGGTCCATAGCCCAAGGATCCTATTTGCAGCAGGAATATCCCTCATTGCAACTTCCATGCTGCTGTTCGCTGAGGCAAACAGTTTCCTGGTGCTTCTTGCCTCGGCCCTGATCCTGAGGTTGGGTTCCAGCTTCTACCACCCCATTGGCGCGTCTGTCATTTCCAGGGCATACATGGTAGAAAAGCTTGACTTTGCCATGGGCTTCCAGAGCGCATTTGGAAACCTCGGGGTGGTTGTGGCTTTCCTTACCTCTGCTCCAGTCTACCTGGCGCTTGGTTGGAAGGGGCCTTTCCTGATATATGCTGCAGTTGAAGGTGTGACCGTGGTGGTAACTCTCCTGGCGCTTGGTATTCAGGGGCGTGTTCAACCGGATTCTGCCCAGCAGCCCTACAGGCTGACCGCGGGTCATCTGAGGGCAGGAGCAGCTGCGGAAAGGCACATTCCCGATAGATCACAAAAGAAGAAGCTCCAAGGCCTTCCAGTATTTTTTGTTGTGGTTAGCCTTGTGTCAGGGGGTGCCAACGCCGTGTTCTCGAACTTTGGCAATCTTCTCCTGTTCCATGACGGCTACACTTTCACCCTGAGCAATGAAATGATGACCCTGTGGTTTTGCAGCGCGTTTGCGGGTGCGATACTCAGCGGCTTCCTCGCGAGAAGAATACAGAGACTGAACCTGCTTTCTATTTCATTTCTCCTTGCTGGAATCGGCTCACTGGTCTTTGCACTTGAGTCCGGACTGGTCCTTGTTTCAGTCCTGGTTCTTATCTCAACAGGATTCATGCTGTCGATTACCTACCCTGCAACCTATTCGGAGCTCGCAGATTATGTCGGGCCCGGGAAGGGCAAGGAGGGCACCTCGTATGGATTCCTGTTTTCCAGCCAGATAACAGGCTCAGCAGTCCTCGGATTTGTTGCGGGATACCTTGCTGGTGGATACGGCCTGTCCGCGGCATTCCTGATCTCTGCTTTACTACTGATTTGCTCTGTTCCTTGCATCATGCTCTGGAAAGGAGTGAAGCCTGGGATCCCTGCACAGGGACTGGCCTGACACGCAACATTCAGTCGCTGTGGCGGTGCCCAGGCAACCCATTCCAATGACTTATAGAACAGGACTCGCATGTTCAAGGGTAATGTCTGATCCGGTTTCAAGAGTGCAGGACCCTGCCTTCCGGAAGAAACTTGAGGAAATCAGGGAAATGATGGGCTCATGGTTGCCAAGCGAGGAGTTAAAGGAGAAGGTACAGGGATTCAGAACACAGAAGGGGATTTACAAGCCGGAGGGGTCTGAATATGCATTGTGGATCAGGCACACGCTGAAGGGGATCTATCAAGACCAGGCGAATCCCCCCTTGCCTGATGGCTCCTGGACCTATCGGTACTCACCGGAATCGAAGGAGGGCACAATGGATCTTTCCCTAAGCACAAACAGGGCACTTTTCAGGTCTAAGGAAGAACGGATACCTGTTGGGGTGTTCATAGAGCGAGCGCTCCCAGGAAGGAAGACGACCTATGAGGTCATGGGGCTTGCCTACGTCGAGGATTTTGACGGCACGCACTTCATTTTGCGTGGGCTTCCCATCGACTTCCAGGATGATCCCATGAAGGACCCTGTAAAAGCAGCTTTTCAGCCCTTTGAGAAAGAACCATTGCCGATGTCACTCACTCTGAGGGATCTACGCGATAAGGGGTTCAGGACTGCAGTCAGCCGTGCCTATGGAGGGAAATGCAGCCTTTGCGAACTGGGATACACTTTCAGGGGTCAGCCCATAGGAGTTGAGGCTGCCCACATAATACCGGTGAGCGACCGTGGGACGTCAAAAGACGTTAGGAACGGCATACTCCTGTGTAAGAATCACCACGATCTTTTCGATCGATTTCTCTGGGCGTTCGATGAGGATTACCGAGTCATAGTGTCCGAGGACAGGGTCTTCAGAAAGTCTGCAGAAAATAACCATATCCTTAAGGCTGAGGGGAGCAAGCTGAGCAACCTCCCGTCGGTTGACTATGATCTCCCTGGAAGTGCAGCCGTGAAATACCGGCTTGACAAGTTCTATTCTTCCGGGAACTGAAGTCGCTCATCCCTGCAAAAAGTCTTCTGCAGAGTTACGCTTCACTGAATCATACAGGATTCCTTGCGGTTCATCTGCTCCTGGAGATTATGCTGATGACGTCTGAGTCGTTTAGTTCGTGATCCTTGGAGATAACCATCCTGCGCCGGCAGTCTATTGCCTTGATGAAGCCTTCTCCGATCTCTGAGTGAACCCTGAATGCAAGGTCAAGGGCAGTTGTACCTTTCCTGACCATGTAGCAGTCGGGAAGCACGTTTCCCTGCCCATCGGCCCATTTTGACTCGTCCTGGACAGGATATACCGCGATTCTCTCCAGCCTGTCCCTTACAACCCCGGTCATTATGGCCTCAGGGGAGGCATAGAATGGAAGGGAGATCACTTCCTGGATCCTCGCCAGCGCCTTCTTCTGTGGTCCTGTGGCATTTTCTGCAGGAGATACAGTCTTTCCGCTTACTGAGGCAAGGCCTGCCTGCGCAGCCCTTGAGAGTGCAAGTTCGAAATCCCCGGAAGTGAATATTGCATCAGGGTGTTTTACCCTGATCCGCTGGATGGTATCAGGATCGGCTGCATCGACCTTGTTTCCCACAAGAACTATAGGCTTGAATCTCGCTAGGAACATCTCTGAAAACCTGAAAAAATCTTCTTCCTTCCACATCGAGAGCCTCAACGGGAAGCCCTCCGAGGTAAGGGCAGAAAGTAGGGCTTGCTCATTTATGCCGCTTATGGAAAGTTTCCTGAGCAGGGAAGTAGTCGGATGCTGATTGGTTGCCTCCTCTCTTGACGCAAATCGTTCCCATCCCCTGGAGAGCCTGGAAGACATCCATCTTGCGATCTCAGACTTCACCATCTCTATTTCTGCCTCAGGGTCGATCTTGTCTTCAACGGGTGTGCCGTCAAGGCCGGTTTTTCCAGATGCATCAAAAACAAGCAGAAGGGCTTCAGATTCCCTCACGTTCTCGAGAAACTCGTTCCCCATGCCCTTTCCGAGGCTTGCACCCTCGATAAGTCCCGGAACATCAATAATCTCGACTGGTATCCGCCTGATTCCACCCGAGCAGCTGCCTTCCCTTGGATTGCATTTGGTTCCTATCTCGGTTTCCGGGCATTTTGCCTCGATGAAGCCAAGCCCTATATTGGGCTTGATGGTGGTGAATGGATAATTGCCAATTTCAGCAGCCCTTGCGGTGATTGCCGAGAAAAGAGTGCTCTTTCCCGCATTGGGCTTTCCCACCAGACCTAGTCTTACCTTAGCCATTAGCCTTCTTCACTTGTATGTGACGAGGACGCTCCTCAGGTCGAACCCCTTGGGGCACTCCAGCTTCTCCCCGAGAGAGTCTATGGTGGCCTTCCTTCCCTCCTTGAGGTGAATGAGGTTGCATTTCTCTATGTTTGGGCAGACATAGTTGTCGCAGTTCAGTGACTTCGTCGTGATCGTTGAGCCTTCCTGGAGTGCAGGCCCTGCCTTCAGGTTGAGGGTTTCTGGAACCTCCTCAACTTCAATGGTCTTGACCTTATCCCCGTTGAACACTATGCACGGGTTGATCTTCTCCCTCACCTTTGAGATCCTGTAGGTTCTCCCTGGTTCAAGGTTAAAACATACATTCTTTACTCTGCATTCGGAGCATACCTGTAGCGGGGATGTGAAGATGAACTCCTGGCCCTCCTTTGCAAGATCCTGTCCTATCAGTGATATTGTTTTCTTCATCTGGATCAACTGTCAGCCGATTATGCCTGTGACCTCTAGTGCCTTTTCAGCCGCGCTCAGGCTCAGGTCCGTCTCGCCAAGGATTGTGAACCTATCGGGCCTGATTCTGTGGGCTGTAGCCAGCGCACGGATCACGTCATCGTCCGACAGACCGTAATCTCTGGCTTTTATAGAAAGCTTTATTGTATCATAGACCGAGACGAGCTTCTGCCAGTTTCCTCCATGAAGGTACATGCTCACCACAGATCCCATGGCACATTGCTCTCCGTGGATTGCCTTGCTCTTTCCAAGCAGGTCTATTGCATGAGAGAACATGTGCTCGCTCCCGCTGGCCGGCCTCGACGAGGAGGCGATTGCCATTGCGGTACCCGAGGCCAGGATCTGCTTTGTGACAAGCCATACCGATTCCTCTACCCCTGGCAGGATCATATGTGCCTTTTCAATGAGTTCTCTGGAGGAATACTCTGAAAGTGCCGCAGCAGAAGAACTGTAGTCTTCTCCCTTCACCCTGCTGGAAAGTTTCCAGTCAAGCAGTGCTGTCTCGTTAGAGATCACGTCTGCAGCTCCTGCTGCAAGGTACCTGTATGGTGCCTTTACCATTACCGCAGTGTCGGCGATGATGGCAAGCGGCATGACCGCGGTTTCGGATACTACTGATCCATTGCCCTTGATCGATGCTCTTGGGGAAGCTATCCCATCATGGCTGGGTGAAGTAGGTACGCTGAGGAATGGCACGTTGAGATCTGCAGCCACCTTCTTGGTAATATCTATCTTTGAACCGCCGCCAACGCCGATTAATAAGCCTGGAGACAACTCCTTCATCTCATCCTCCACTTCCTTTATATTCTGGAATGAAGCTGGCCCTGTGATGAGGATATGAGTGTCGAAGCCTGCCTCCCGGAGCAATGTTTCCACCTCCTTTCCGGCAAGCCCGTATGTGATGTTGCCTGATACTATAACGACGCTTCCTCCCCTGAGATATGTTGACACTATTGACGGGATGCTGGATATGACGCCATGTCCAACAAGAACGTCTCTTGGAAAATGCATTGTCTTGTACTTCTCGAATTCCATAACTCCCACGCTAAGGCAGACTGCACTGCCTTTTCTGGTACATCTATCAATTGGCTATGCAATATTAATACTTATGTGTTACCAGATCGCTCAGTCAATAAGACCAGTTATTCATGAAAATTGCCTGAATAATCCATTGCCTGGATGATTCTTGCGTGTATCTTACGCTGGGCTATCTTACGAAGAAGAATGCCATTCTGGAATGAAATTGTCCATAGCCTTGCCATGCTTGCATCGAGGTCTTTTGCACTGTACTGTTGCCTTTCGCTTAATGCTGCGAATCCAGGGATCACTTGCAAGGAGATATTTTTGAGCAAGGCAGCATATTGGAATCATGGCTGCTGGCGATGTTCTCATATTCAGTGATTCAGACTTGAAAGCCCTTGCTAAGATGAAAGGCGCAATCCAGGTCATGAAGGAGGCCGTTATATCAAGGAGCCGAGGTGATCTTGTTTCACCCCCGAGGGAGATGTTCTCAATGGATTCCACGGGGCTGGTCTGGACTCCTGGCGGGCACAGACAACTAAAGGTGATGGGGCTCAGGCTTTACCCGACAGGCGTTCCGGTCGGAGACCAGGCGATCCTTCTGTGGGATTCTGTCAGGGGGAGCCTGAAGGCTGTCGCACTGGGATCATATCTGGGAAGGTTAAGAACTGGGGCAATTGGTGGAGTGGCGATCGATATTATGTCCAGGAAGAATTCAAGGACGGTTGGTATCATTGGCTTCGGGGAACAGGCATGGATGCAGGCAGAAGCATGCCTTGCCGTACGCAATATCGAGCGGATTCGGGTCTTCAGGAGAAGCAAGGTTCTTCTGGCAAGGCTGTCAAAGGAAGCTGCCAGAGAGATGGGAGTTGAAGTCACTCCGGTCGAGGACCCTCGCGCAGCGGTTCGTGGCGCGGACATAGTGATCACCGCTACTGATTCTCCCAGTCCTGTAGTCTATGGAGACTGGCTCGAACCTGGCACCCATGTGAACTCCCTCGGCCCGAAGTACGTCGGGAGATCGGAGATCGAGGAAGGGCTCTACTCAAGGGCTGCCCTGATTGCGTCTGACTTCCCGGAACAGTACTTAAGGGATTCGAGCTTTGCCTTCAGGGATCACCCTGGCACTTCACATATGAAGGATTTGTCATCGCTGATGGAGGACAGTATGATCAGGAAGGATGAGGATGTGACACTCTTTCTTTCCCATGGCCTCTCCGGAAGCGAGGTATGCCTGCTTGATTATGTTCATGGAAGGGCTGCCGCGACAGGGTACAAAACCGCAGCTCGTATGCGGCTGGACTGATCCGGGGCAATTGTTTCAGGGATGTTTGAGCCTTTTTCCCACTGCCATGTTCCTGTTTGCGTACGAAGCTTCCTGGTCCAGGGTTATGGCTATTACTCCGGCGACGTTCTCCCCGAATGCCGAGATCTCGTCCCTGAGTATATCCTCGAGGTCCTCCTTTCCCATCCTTGAATATATGCTGTAGCAGAGCAGCCGCTTCATGATTTCCTCGCCGATGCCGGTTGCCACTGCAGCGCCTTTCTCTCCGGCATAGAAGCCGCAGCCAATAAATGGAACATCGCCGACACGCCCCCTCATCATGGGGAAGACCCCTCCTGTAGACACGGCTGCGGCAAAGCGGTTACCTATTCTGGAAACTGCGCCCACGGTGTCTGAGCCGATCAGTTTCTTCGGATCGATCCTGCTGCTGAATGATGCCAGTCTCGGGTTGTTTTCCGGATTTCCTGCCTTTACGTCTGATATAAGCTTTTCCAGCCTTTTTCTGGTTTCCGGAGTCATGGGATCGTACTCCTCAAACCCCAACATCCTGGCAAACCTGATTGCACCGTCCCCTGAAAGGACGTTATGCGGAGAATCGTTCATGACGGAGAGGGCTACCTGCACAGGGTTTTTCACCTTCTCTATCCCAATAACTGCGCCAAAGTTGCCATTGGCCATAACGGCAGCATCCATCTGGATCGACCCGTCGATCCTTGGTATCGATCCTGTTCCTGCGTTGAACCTCGGATCATCCTCCAGGATGCTGACCGCCTGGATCACTGCGGTGACCGCCCCCTTTTCCATATCTACACCCGAGATCAGCGCATCCATGTCGAAGCTAGGCGGTTCGGCCCAGCCAACTCCACCGTGAATCAGAAGTGCATCCGTCATCGCGGCTACATGAGGGTCTTGCATGATTTAACCTATATGACGTTCTATCTATCAACCCGAGTAGTGGCACTGCACAACTATTTTTCTACTTCATTGCTGTTCCTGCATCAGTATGAAAAGCCTCTGGATTAGATTCGAGGGCAATGTTCAGGGAGTCAACTTCAGGAGAGATGTGAGCGCCTTCTGCCGGATGCTTGGAATCAGGGGCTGGATCCGGAACAACACTGACGGATCGG
The DNA here is from genome assembly GCA_021817735.1 of Thermoplasmata archaeon. Taxonomy (GTDB): domain Archaea; phylum Thermoplasmatota; class Thermoplasmata; order Thermoplasmatales; family Thermoplasmataceae; genus JAKAFX01. The sequence goes on from JAKAFX010000023.1 coordinate 11,007, forward strand.
TAGAAGGTGAATTTCATGGAGATGAAGTTGTGATGGCACAGCTGCTTGATGCCCTAAACGGGGAATTTGAGAATGCCTTCATATCGAGGAGGGAAGTGAAGGAGATTCCATGGAAGGACGAAAAGGGATTCAGGATTGAGCGCTAATCCTTCATTTCAGCATTCATTACTGTGAACTTGTAACCAAGCTTGTTGAGGTTTTCCATGAGCACCTTTGCGTGTTCCCGCCCCCTGACATTCACGGAGAATGTAACACTCTGGAAGCCTACCGGGGTATCTTCCTTGAGGTTGTCCACCTCTGCATGATATATGTTCCCACCGGCCTCCGAGATCGCAGACGCGATGCGATGGAGAGTGCCAGGCCTGTCAGGGATCTTGGTGTCTATCCTGATTAACTTCCATTCAAGCTCAAGGGACTTATATATTATCTTGGACAGGAGAAGGAGGTTTGCATTTCCTCCGGAAACGACGATTGCGGCCTTCCTGCCCTTCACATCGATCTTCCCTTCGAGAAGCGCGGCGAGCCCTGTTGCCCCTGCAGGCTCCGCAAGAGTCTTGTGCCTCTCAAGAAGCTGGAAAAGCGCAAGCGCTATGGATTCGTCGGAGACTGTCACTATGGAGTCCACGTACCTCTTGACCAGCTCATAGGTGATCTTTCCGGGGAACTTGATCGCAATCCCGTCCGCAATAGTCTCCCCGGATACGCTGGAGGTGATGCTTCCCGTTTCCACGGATTTCTTCATGGAATCATATTTCTCTGACTGGACTCCGATGATCCTTACCGCAGGGTTGATTGTCTTTGCCGCAAGCGCAATACCGGAGATCAATCCTCCCCCTCCCACTGGCACTATGATTGTCTGGACATCGGGAAGTGTCTGCATGATCTCCAGCCCGATTGTCCCCTGGCCCGCAATGACCCAACGGTCGTCGAATCCGTCGATGAATACCATCCCTTCCTTGGCGGCTATGTCGAGCGAGTGTTCCCTCGCCTCGTTGTAATCCTTCCCGTAGAGGGTGATTTCCGCTCCATAACTCTGCACGGCATTGACCTTGGCGGGAGTAGTATAGAGTGGCATGATGATCCTCGCCCTGATGCCTGACTCCCTGGCTGCATACGCTACTCCCTGCGCGTGATTGCCAGCACTTACTGCAATGACGCCTCTCTTCCTCTCTTCGGGAGTTAGTTTGGACATCCTGACAAGTGCCCCTCTGGTCTTGAAGGAGCCGGTTTTCTGGATGTTTTCCATCTTGAAGTAGATCTCCGACCCGAACCTTTCGCTGAATGTCCGGGACATGTCCAGAGGTGTCCTGTTCAACCTGCCTTTTATGATTGCTGCGGCTTCCACTATGTCCTCGTATTTTGGAAGCCCAGGCCCGGAGCCCTGCATGGAGGGATAACGTCGGCCACTGTTTGAACTTTTAGAGGCTTTTATGGAAAACCGTTAAGCATCAAGCCTGAATGCATAGATCATGAAGTTCGGGATAATTGGCCTCGGAAATCATTCCGTCAACAGGGTAATGCCTGCTATCCAGAAGAGCGGGAACACAATCTCGGCTATCTTGACCAGGAGACAGGACAAGGGGGAGATGCTTGCAGCAAAGTTCGGCTGCGAGTACTACACCGATCAGGATTCCTTCTTCGAGGACGATTTTGATGCAGTCTACATAGCATCCCCAAATAGCCTGCACTTCAACCATGCATCCGTCTCCTTGGAGAACGGCAGGCATGTCCTCCTGGAAAAACCAATGACCCTCAGTTCTGCGGACTCTGGGAGGCTTTGCAGGATGGCAGACGCAGATAACCTAAGGCTATGCGTGGGATTTCATATGCGCTTTCATCCTGGGCTGCAGGCTGTAAGGCAGATGCTGGGGAAGGAGGAGATTGGAAACGTTACGATGATAGCCGGCTCTTGGGCAGGCCTCAGCACCAGGACATATGATAATCCTGACAACAGTTGGTGGACGATGCCCGATATGGCGGGCGGGGGTTCAGTCATGGGTACCGGGGTGCACGTGTTAGATTCGATAAACTATGTGCTTGGACAGTCTCCTGACTATGTTTCAGCATCGAGAGTGCCCGCGGAGAGCGTGGTAGACAAGACGTCGCTCATAGTAATGCGATATGGAGACATTGTGGCATCCGCATTATCCTCAAGGCTCGTGGAGAGGCCCGACAACAGCCTTTATGTTTTTGGAGACGAAGGTACCATTGAGGCTGCCGGAATTTTCGGCACTGAAGTCAGGGGTAAGGTAATATTGTCGGGGGAGACCGTGAAGACTTTCCGCGGTGGCAACCCATACCTGCATGAGATAGAGGACTTTGTCTCACAGATCGCCGGGAAGGGGACTGCGATAGCCACTGGAGAGGATGGGCATTTAGTAGTGAAAATAGTGGAGGCCTCCTTCAAGTCTTCAAGAGAGTTCTCGACAATCAGGATGGAATGAACGTTGGTGCCCGTGGGCCAGATCGCTTCAGTTTTATTGCGGTTCATCATATCCGGGGACTTTGACGCACATATCCTGGAAAGGGCTCGTATTCACTTCGACGGACATCCGGACTGACCTGAGCGTCTACAGGAGGTATTCACCGTTTCTCATCCCCCTGCAGGGGGAGGAGCACAGGTTCCTGGCGAAATGTGACTGCTCTTCCGTGGTATTCTTCCTGGGAAGCACCTCCAGTGAAGGGCTGGAGAGACTTGCGACGTTTTTCACCTCTGTATATCCATCCTATGTCCAGGATGAGATCCCTGATCCGGAGATGGCCAATACTTATTGCACCCTGAGGAACAGCCACTTCAACCGGAAAGTCAGGCCATTTTACTACCCGGATTTCATGTCATCCCTGATATTTGCGGCTCGCTCCGCGAAAACCGGGAAAGTAACCTATGAGGTTGTCCTGAGGTCAAGGGTTTCCCGCCTGTCCGGCAGGCTTCACTACTCTTTTGTTGTTTCTGTGGGTGTTTCCGGTTCTGAGGATGAGAAGAGGTTCTTCCTTCACCTCATAGCTGGACAGGCCTATTCACTGAAGAAGAGCCACGGCTGGAAGATGTCCAGGAAACTCGATGCTCCTGTCCTGTTCAGGGAAGACACCTTCGTGCTCGCTGATAACCTCATGAATTTTATCAGGATACCGTCGGATCAGGATCAGTGACCTGCAGAGGCGATCTCCCCGATGGCAGATCTTGCCTGATCCCAGCGAACAAGCCTGCTTGCAGTCTCTGGCCTGAACCACCCGTAGGCATTGTGCTCGTGATCAGGGTTGATTGAGAGATCGATTCCAGACTTTCCCCTAACCCTCACCGCGTACACTGTTTCTGAAAAGGCGCGTCCCCTAACAGAGAATTCAAACCTGCCCATCTTTCGAACCTCCATAATCTCTCCTGTTGGCAGGCCCGTCTCCTCATGAATCTCCCTCTTCAGGGCGGATGTTTCTTCCTCGCCCTCTTCCACATTCCCGGTTAGTGACTGCCAGTAATTCTTCGGTGGCGCATAATGGAGAAGAAGGAACTCCAGCGCAGGATCCCGCCTGTATATCACTGCCTGTATCTTCTTTCCGGATAGCGTTAATTCACCTTTCCGATTATATCCTTCATTGCAGTGCTGATATCCGTGAACTGGAACTGGTAGCCAGTGTCAAGCGCCTTCTTCGGCACAATCTTGCCTCCTGCTGCAAGCAGTTCGTATGCCTTCCCAAAGCGGGCCTTGAGAATGAACTCCGGTATGCCCAGGCCGGATTTCCGGCCCATGGCATCCCCCAGGGCCCTGGAAAATTTCGCAGAAGTCACGTATCCCGGAGAAGCTGCATTTATGGGACCTGAAACTGATGAATTTCCCATCGCGTGCTCCACGAGGCCAATCTCGTCCTCCATGTGGATCCATGCGAAATTCTGGTCCCCGGGCTTAATATAGCCACCAAGGTGGACCTTGAAAACAGGCATGAGCTGTGAGAGGGCCCCTCCTTCAGGAGACAAGACGACACTGGTCCTTACAAGCACCGTGCGCACCCCATTTTCCTGTGCAGGCCTTGCAGCTGCCTCCCACTCCTCAACAAGGTTTCCCCAGTAGTCCTTCCCAGGGGGAGACTCCTCAGTGAGTTCCTGAGACGCACTGGTCTTGCCATAGTATCCTGTGGCGCTTGCATTAATAAACACCGCCGGCTTTCTGCTGCATTCAGCAATGGCATTCGCTATGGCCCTGGTGACATCGACCCTGCTGCCCCTTACTTCCGCATCATAATCACGGTGCCTCGAAAATACCGAAGCTCCAGAGAAATTAATTACTGAGTCTGAACCGTCGATCAGGGCTGAAAGGTATTCTTTCTCGAGTTTCAGGCCCTGGTAGTCAGCCAGGCCAGGCACCTTCGACTCTGCTGATGACCTGTCCCTTGATATGGAGATAACGGCGCTTCCCTTGTCCCGAAGCCTGCCAGCAATTGTTCCGCCGATAAGACCCGTGGTGCCAAAGACTATGGTCTTCATAATGCAACAATAATGCAGTTTATATATATGTTCTTGAGAAGATCAGGAGTTCCGCATTTTCCCGTTGGCCACCCCACATTGATTATCGCAGGGTAGCCCTGACCCGTTTACTCATTCATCGCCTGACATCAGGGGAAAGGTGATACCGCTCCTAGGGAACATGATCCCGCCCAGGCAGGAGGATAGCAGAGCTTTCCACTTTAGTGCACGGCTTGCACCGCTAGTTGCGCATGATGTATATCGTTGGCGGGCACTCTGACCCGCTATCGCAAGTTGGGATTCACACACCATCTGCGATCGAAATAACTACCTCACGGTCTGGCTGACTTTTCTTCACCCAGGCTATGATGCTTCAGATGATTGATGCCTTACAGAAATAAGAGCTAGGAAGATTCCTTTCCATTGCGTATTCCTGGGCTACTCATATATCCCATGTATGCACGGCAAATGAAGACCTACTGCCTGATCTTCCCAAGCACCAGTTTGTTCCCGCTCACGTCCATGACCTCAGCAGTCTCGTTGAGTTCCAGTGGGTCGTTGCACACAGCCTTCCATATCTGAGAGTCGACTTTTACTTCATAGTACCCGGTTTTCCTTGACACGACGGTGGCCCTTTTTCCGGTCATGGATTCCTTGCCTGTGAAGGCGCTCTGCCCAAACGGGTACCTGGTTAAGAGCCTGCCCAGCCAGCCTCCAACAAAAAGGCTTACTGCGGTGTCAACCGCGATGGTTAGGGGGTACAGGAGTGACACATGCACGGAGTGCAAATGTGTCTAATTAGATTTGCTTTGCCGATTCTACTGCCTCCGCATCATACTGTCTTATGGTGTATTTCCGGCTCCTTCCCATTGGCCTGAACGGCCTTCCATTTCCATGGTAAAACTTTGAGAAGAACTCAACGTAGATCAGCCTTGCTCCCTGTATGCCAGGCTCAAATATCGCGATCGCCAGGTTGAAGATCTGCCCCAGTACCAGGATAAATGCCGCAAAAATGACCATGGGGAATGTGTGCAGGTACTGGAGGAAGATGAAGTCTATGACGTAAGCGAGTATCACCGAGGCCAGCAGGATCCCAATAATCCTGGTGTATGAGAGAACGTGGCTGATGATCGACGGGAGTTCCATGGCACCCATTGCACCTTCAGTGGCTATGATTACCCCGATGCCCGCAATGGCTACCACAATTGCCCCGTAGCTTTCCGTTGATCCGAAGTTCCTGTGGAGCAGGGCCAGTCCTGCAACTGCAACTCCCCATATGAACAATATCCAGCCCACCTTGCCGAAGGCTCTCTTCCTGTGGCCGCCAAAGTATTCGCTGGTGAATCCCATTACGAGGCCAAGGGTGACCATGAAGAGGCCGATGTATCCCGAAACCAGAAGGAGAGTTGGGAGTGACGCGGTCACGTCGAATAATGTGAACGGCAGTATCTTGAAGCCGAAAAACTGGTTGAAGATGATTCCGAAGACTATCGCGGAAAGTGCAGAAGGTATAAGCGCTCTGGCCAGAGTCTTGAGAGGGCCCTTACCGAGGATGACCACGACAAACCTTGATAGCTTCTTGGGAAGTGGGAAGCGTTTAGCCCTGCCGCTCAACTTCATCAGGATGAGGATCGATCCAAGCAGGATCACCAGGCCATAGCCGATATCTCCAACCATCATTCCGAAGAAGAGTGGAAATACCATGGCGAAAATCAGGGTTGGATCATACTCTGATTCCTGCGGCAATGAATAGAACCTTATGAAGAACTCAAAGAAACTGATCCTCCTTGGGTTTTTCAGGAGCGTTGGGGGTTCTTCTGTTGATTTTGGGTAGCTGATGAGTATCCTGCCCTGTGCTGTCTTCTCCAGCGCAACCTGCAGGGCTCTTGTCCTGGATTCCGGTACCCAGCCTTCCAGGGTGAATGTCTCTCCCGTGAACCCTCCCTTCTCGGCGGCCTCGAACTTGCTCTGCTCTATCTCAAGCTGCTCCCTGACCTGGACGATCCTCGCGTAATATTCCCTGGAGAAGTTCCCGATCTGTGCCTGGACTGCATCGAGTTCCTCTTTCCGCTCCTTCTTCACTGCAGAGAGCCTCTCAAGGTACTCCGCAGGTCTTCCCTGGGCATCCGGGATGATCCTCATCGTCAGGGCTGCGCCGGAGGCGATCTTGGCAAGGTCGGAGTCGTTCTCCCTGCGGATTGTTACCAGAATACCATCATTCAGTGGTATGATTGAAGCGTCTGCTATAGACTGCCGGATCTCGGTTGAAAGCTCCTCAGGTTCCGGGGAAGGGATCACGTAGCTCTTCAGGCGCTGCGTCGTGAATATCCTGAGATCAGTGTCAATCCCTGTAAGGTATGATACGGTTCCTTCCCTTACCTCTATGTCCCTCAGGTCAGCAATAAGGTCCTGCTCCTTGTTCTTCAGCACCCATACCTGCTTGTCTATGTCTATCCTTTCGGCTTCTTTTAGTGTCTCCTCGGTGGAAGGGAAAAATTTTGCCCCTGAGACCTCCACCGGAGGAAGGGTGGTCTCCAGGCCTTTTATCCTCTGTAACTGCTCGGAAGTCCTGGTCTGGAGTTCCTGCTGGACCTGCCTTCCCAGCGAGTCCTTTATGTCTCCTGAAATCTGCTCAACCTGTATGGCATTTGCGTCGTGCAGAAGCGATATGACCGGATCCCTGTTGGACAGGGTGCTTATGATCCGAATCCTCAGCATCCGTTCAGGCCTTAGGGCCATTGCTTTCCTCCAGGACTTTCAGTATTTCCCTGTCGAAAATCTCCATTATCTTGTCCCTGGCAAGGTTCAGTTTGAGAGAAGCGGCCTTTTTCTGTGCCTCGGCCAGTATTCCCCTTACCTTCTCCTCAACCCTTGAGTTCTCAATCTCCACGAATTCTGAGAATTCCTTCTCAAGCTTGTCTTTCTGCTCCTTGATTGCCCTGTCGTGTGCAGCCCCAAGTTCGCTTACCTTGTCGCTATAGAGCTTCCGCATCCTTTCTATCTCGATCCTGGAAGCGTCTTCTGCCTCCTTGATTTTCTTTATCACTTCAAGATCTTCCATCAGATCATCCCCGCGAATGCAGCATACAGAACAGCTGCAGATACCCCAATATTAACCGCTGCTATCAGCTTCCTTACCCGGACAAATTTCCTGAGCGCTTTTTCCCCCTCAGGCGTCATGACGATCTTATGCTGCTTTTTTCCGAGGTTGATGTAATACATGGGATTCATATTGCCTCACCCTTGGCTACAATCTTCTTCTTTATGGCCTTCAGAGTGGAGAACGTGTCCCTCTCCATTTCATCCAGCCTCATCCTGATGTACTTTGCCTCTGCCTTCAATTCCGGGATAAGAATGTTTTCTATGGCGTTTGACCGTCTCTTGGTCCTGTCGATTTCATGGAGTAGCCGCCTCATAGAGCTTTCTTTCTCGGCGACTTCAGTAATGCTTGAGAATATCTCGTTGAATTTCTTCATTGCATCGTAAAGGGTTGGGGGAAGGGATACGGCCCTGTACAGCTCTGAAGCGAGAGACTGCCCCATCTCGACCTCAACCTCCGGTATCCTGACACCCATGATGTTCCTGGTCCTGATTGCAGAAGCTTCCTCGGAGGAGAATCCCGCAAGTCTCTCGATGACCATGTCCCCGTAGAGTATCTCGGAT
>JAKAFX010000086.1 GCA_021817735.1 Thermoplasmata archaeon
CCCTCTTTACCAGGTTTGACATAGATGAAGTCTGGGGGACGGCCCTAAACAGGTTCTGCGCCCAGGCAGTTGCTGGCCTTCCGATAACACCTTACGGAAAGGGGGGGCAGACCAGGGGATTCCTGTCCCTTGAAGACAGCATTACCTGCCTTACCATTGCTGCAGAAAATCCACCTGAGGAGGGGGAATACAGGGTCTTCAACCAGTTCGACCAGCACTACTCGGTCAACCAGCTGGCGTCATACGTGAAGGAAGAATATGATGGAACCCACAACGGGAAAGCGGAAATAGTGCATGTGGAGAACCCGAGAGTGGAAAAGGAGGAACACTACTATCAACCGGTCAGCGAGAAGCTCAGGCACCTCGGCTATCGCCCGTCCGGAGACCTGAGAACCGACCTCAGGCGCATTATGGGGGACCTGGAAAGGTTCAGGGACAACATACTCTCCCTCAAGAAGGTAATAACGCCAAAGACATTCTGGAAGAGCAGCTCCGGACTATCAGATAAGCTTTCCATTCACAGAGAACTCAAGTGAGCGGGTAACCACGCTGGCATAGTCTTCAGCTTTCCCAAGGCTTGCCCACTCTTTCCTGTTCACGATTATCGCGCAAGTTTTCACGCCGTTTTCGATAGACTTTTCTATTGCAGGGGTCAGTTCCACCACGTCAGATCGATCCTCTGAAAGGCAGTTAAATACAGACCTGTCAAGGAGGTACAAGGCGCACAGGGCAAGATTGCTTCCGGATTTCTTCTTCTCCACAACCTTCCGCACAGAGACATCCTCCCCATCTCTCTCAACAAGGGCGGTTCCGTACCTTTCCGGTTCATCGACTTCCATCAGCGTGAGGACATTCTGGAACCTGCCCGAGTTCCGAATGGAAACCATTCGTGGTATTATTTCTTGGTTCAGCATCAAGCCGTCACCCGCGTTCAGGATGAAGAACTCTTCCCTCGTCGAATAAGCAGCAGAGAGGACTGCTCCACCATACCCATTCCTGTTGCGCTGGAATACCACCCTGGCATCCTGCATATATTTCCCGATATAGCTGATGGTGCTCGCATCAGAAGGGTCCACCACGACTGAGATCCGATCGATCCCATTGCTCCTGAACGAGGAGTATATGGTTTCTATTATGGGCCTAAGAACCAGCTTGCCATCCTCAAGCGAGTATACTGGAAGCATTTCTTTCCTGATCCTTCCATTGAGTCCGGATCTTGTGCCAAGACCTGCTGCGGTTATAATGCCATCCATTGCGGTGGAATCTCCTGCGCCTATTTATTGGTTGAATGACGGCGAGCTACCTTCCGGTAGGTTAACTACCATCCTGAGTCAATGCCGTTACGGAAAAAAACTAACAAATATAGTTAGGATATCCTCCCTGAAATGAAAAGGTCTTCTCTTGATTTCTTCACCATGGATTCGTTCGATCTTGCAGGAAAGACAGTTTTCCTGAGACTCGACCTTAACTCTCCTATAAACCCGATCACCCTTGAGATAACTGGTTCTACAAGATTTTTAGCCCATCTTGAAACAATTTCTTCTCTTTCTCATTCCAAAGTGGTGATTTTGGCCCACCAAAGCCGACCAGGCAAGGACGACTTCACTTCATTGAGGCACCACGCTGTCTATCTCCAGCGCCTGTCGGGGAGAAGGGTGGATTTCCTTGACAGCCTGTTCGGGAGCGAGGTGGACAGGAGGGTTGGGGAGATGGAGGATGGCGACATCCTGATGCTGGAGAATACCCGTTTCTACAGCGAGGAAATCGACATTGATCCATCTGACATAGAGGAGATGGAAAGGAGCCACATCGTAAGAAATCTCAGCCCCCTTATGGACTACTTCGTCAACGACGCTTTCCCTGCAATACACAGGGCGCAAACATCATTAGTAGGGTTCCACAGGATCGTTCCTAACATAGCGGGAAAGCTCATCGAGAAGGAGGTTGTCGCACTGGATGCGTTCATGAATGACCACTCTGCGAGGCCGAAGCTCGCGGTGCTTGCCGGAGCAAAGATTAACGAGTCCATAAGCGTCGCAAGGAACTTCCTGGAAAAGGGGACCGTCGACAGAATAATAACCGGAGGGGTGGTTGGCAATGCCTTCCTCATGGCAGATGGCATTGAAATAGGGAAGAAGAACCGGGACTTCATAATCAAGAATAACAAGAACTGGGAGGAACTCATCGGGATCTGCAAGGAACTCCTGAAGAAGTACCGTGAGAAGATCATGATGCCGGAAGACTGCATCCTCAACCCCTCTTCGGAGAGGATCGAGGTTGGGGGAAAAGTCCCGGACGACCAGATAATGGCAGACATCGGGGTAGACACCATCGTGAAGTACATCCAGGAGATTGAACGCGCGAAGTCGGTATTCCTCAACGGCCCAATGGGAATGTACGAGATAGAGGAGTATTCAACAGGCACCAAGAAGGTAATGGAAGCCATTTCTGCAATAGACGGCCTTAAGATAGCTGGCGGGGGCCACACGCTCAATGCACTGGAAAATCTCGAACTGATGCACTCCTTTACGCATGCCTCAACAGGCGGCGGTGCACTCATAAGCTATTTATCAGGTGAGCCAATGCCAGTACTGGAAGCCCTCAGGGAAAGCAAGAGGCTTTTTTCAGGTAATAAGGATGGAGCAGGAAGCAAGGGAAAATCTGGCAAGCGAAGCTGAGTACCTCAGGAACCTCTTGATGTCGATCAACTCCCAGGTCGAGAGGCTCGCAAGAGCCATGGAAGAGGTATCATCAACCCTGAACGTGCTGAAAGACCGCGAATCCATTATATCCAACGACTCGAGGATAACCATAGGTTCCGGAATTTACATGAGGGTAAAGGTTGAGGAGATGAACAACCTGCTAGTGCCCATAGGATCTGATCTTTTCAAGACAGACTCTGCTGAAAATGTCCAGAAGTCGCTGGAATCAAACATGGAAGACTTGAAAGCATCACTGGCCACTCTGGAAGCAAGACGGAAAGAGGCGGAAACCAGGTATGAAACAATCCTGACAGTCCTGCAAAGATCGCCTCAGCCAGGTAATTAGGAAAAATGTTTGACAGCCTGAAAAAGAAATTAGGCGGCATTCCAAAGTCAGATTCTGAGAAGAAGCTTACCAAATCGGAGCTTGAGGCAAAGGTTATAGAGAGCCTGGTGGAGTCAGACACCTCCTTCGAAACTGCGGAAGAGGTCTGGAAAAGGATGCAGCCGGCCCTTGAAGGCAAGTCAAAGAAATTAGCTCCTGGAGATTACACTGGAATCCTCCGCAATGCTATCTCAGGAATATTTGAAGTCCAGAAAGGCGTTATGGACATCACTGCGGTGGACAAGAAACCTTACGTGATCCTTTTTCTCGGGATTAACGGCACCGGAAAGACTACAACCATTGCCAAGGTTGCCAAGCTGCTGAAGGACCATGGCAAGAGGGTAGTAATTGCAGCATCGGATACCTTCAGGGCTGGCGCCATCGAGCAGATCTCAATCTGGGGCGAGAAGCTTGGCATCACCGTGATTAAGCATCAGCATGGGAGCGATCCCTCTGCAGTCGCATACGATGCCATTAGCCATGCAGTGGCCAGGAAGCTGGACTATGTTCTCATAGACACAGCAGGCAGGATGCAGACAAACAAGAACCTTATCGAGGAGATGAAGAAGATAAGGAGAGTATCAAAGCCTGATCACACAATCGCGGTAATTGATGCCATCGCAGGCCAGGATGCCATCAACCAGGCAAGGACATTCATGCAGGAAGTATCATTCGACTCCATCATTGTCACGAAACTGGATACGGATGCAAAGGGGGGATCGATGATAACCATGGCCGCAGAGATAAAGAAACCAATCCTCTATGTATGCACTGGCCAGGAGCCGGATGACATAATGCCATTTTCCAGCGAGTGGTTCCTGGACAGGATTCTACCTAAGTGAAGACATCGCTTCTACGATTTCCTCCGCGCTTGACTCGGTAACAATCAGGGGGATATTCTCAAGTTCCGAAATCTTGAGGGCGAGAGGATCGATCTTTCCAGGCTTGATATAAACTACGGCAGCCGGCTTCAGAGGGTGTGCCCTGATGGCAATCATGGGGCTCCTGCCAAGGGTTACCTCTGTAAAGAAGATGACCCTCTGGCTGGACCATCCGTAGAGTTTCCCGTATTCTGAATATGAAAAGGTTAGCGCTACCTGCACGCCGTTTACTATGGTATAACCCCTGATATACCTGTCAATGGATGGAGAGGAAACATTGATCCCGTTGATCGCTCGTATGACACGCTCAAGCTTGATGTCGTGGTCGTAATCCTTTATGTCAATCAGGGCGCTCGGCGGTACTCCGCTGTTGAACTTCCTTGAAACAGGGCTGCCTCTCTTCTTGTCTATCTCGATGAAGGATAGAACTATCTTCCTCACCGCGAAAGTGCCAGGTGATTTCCTCCTTCCAGATTCATAATCACTGACGA
>JAKAFX010000087.1 GCA_021817735.1 Thermoplasmata archaeon
AGGTACTGGTTTTCTCCGTTCATCGAAACCACTCCGCTTCCGGCAAAAGAATGTATGGTAAAATTTGCTGCTGGAATTATATGGTATGAATAAGAACCGCTGGGCAGTTCATACTCTATACTGGTCAAATTAGTATACCGCGTGCTGGAAAGCCCTGAGGTTGAGTTGGTAACAGTCACTCCCCACACAGGCAAGTTTCCGTCCCCCACCGGAAGCCCACTTTCATTGAAGCTCAGAACATATAGGCCTTTCACGAAGTTAACAGGAACATAATAGTTGTTGCCATTTATGGTGATAGTTCCAGTTGATGGATTTGGAGAGTACATCCCTGGACCGCTTACAGTATAAGAATAGGTACCATTTACAACCGTGAATTCAATGGTGGAATTTACTGAACTCTGCCTATAGACATGATTCAAAGAACTGACTAGAGAGACGTTCCAAAGGCTCCCTGCTCCGGCATTTGGAAGTCCTGTTTCGTTGAATATTACTCGAAATTCTTTGCTGGAAAATGAAATCATCTGCAGGATATTGGCGTTTTTAACAGTTATGGTTCCAGCACTGTTAAGTGCATAGTAACCTGCTGGGGAAGAAACGATAAAGTTGTAGGTACCGTTCTGGACTAAAAAGGATATGTTACTGCCTTGAACGCTTCTTGAGATGCCATCAAAAGTCACGCCCCAACTGGGAATCGCGGTCTCCCCGGGAACACTTTCAATCCCAAGTCCTTTTTCATTGAATGTGACATTGAAGAGAACAGTGGAGAAATTAACATTTACCAAAATATTGCTTCCAGAAACAACAACGAATCCGGAAGCAGGCGATGGAGAGAAGCCAAATGAAGTCGTGATATTATAGTAATACGTTCCGATTGATTCGTTGAATACTATTTCGTTGGTGTTTGACTTTGAAATCTTACCACTAAGATTTACAGTCCATAACTGACCGACTGGGGACGCAGGCAATCCGCTCTCCTTAAAAACTACTTCGTATGAGGTAGCAACATATGGAATAGCGCCTAGCCCTGTATTAGTACCCGAAGATGTCCCTGGGTTAGACCCTGCAGAGATGGGTACTCCAACTTGGAGTATCATTAAGATAATTATTGCACAAACACTGGTTTTCACGATAATACTGGACTTATTTGTCCAAAACGAGTGAACCATAGACTTGTTCCAATGGTTAGCGGAATATGTATAAAGTATTTTTCTAAACTTTGATCCGCACAGATTATCGTGATACTTTCCGGATACTGCAGGTGAGCCGTTAATGGCAACAGATTTTAACCCTAATGGTATAGAGTTGTATTGATAGTCTCGCCGCTGGATTACAGGTACGGAAGAGATCGTGCTAAGGAGATATTCACGGAATCTCACAGGATTAAATGCATGCTTGAAGTCGAGGCTGCTTCTTCGCTCGCTCTGGCCGATGGTGGGAAGATCCCGAGTGAAGCCTCGGATGATATAGGAAGAGCTTGCAGGGGAAATTTGGTCTCCGTGAAGAGAATCAAGGAACTCGAAAAGGAAACGCAACACGACATCATGGCTCTAACCAGAGCAATTTCAGAGCAAGTGACTAAAGGCAAGCCGTACGTGCATTTTGGCCTGACCTCAAATGACGTTAACGATACCGCTCTTTCTCTCCAACTTAAGGCATTTTCCAAAATTCTCGCTCATGACCTGCAGAAAGTTATGGTGGAACTTGAGGATAGGATCAGCAAACATTCGGGCTCGGTCATGCTCGGAAGAACGCACGGCCAGCATGCCAGTCCCATTACGTTCGGCCTGAAGATGGCAGTTTTCCTCGGGGAATTCACTAGGCACGCTGAACGCTTTTTGGAGATAATGCCGCGTGTTCTTGTAGGGAAGATGCTTGGTCCAGTAGGAACTGGCGCCACAATAGGGAAGGATGCCCTCAGGATCCAGGAAGAATTCGTTTCGATACTGGGGCTTCAGAGTGAAATGAACCCTTCTCAGGTGACAGGTAGGGACAGGCTTATTGAGTATATGTCCCTAATAAACAACATAAGCGTCTCAACCGAAAAGCTGGCCACCGAAATCAGGAACTTGCAGCGACCAGAGATATCAGAGGTTTCGGAATTTTTTGAGGTGGAGAAGCAGGTTGGCTCGAGCTCAATGCCTTCAAAGATGAATCCCATAAAAAGCGAGAACATAACGAGCCTATCTAGGCTTATTCGATCCTTCATAATCCCTCAATATGAAGGATCTATAATGTGGCACGAAAGAGATCTCACCAATAGCGCACTTGAAAGGTTTACTATTCCATATTCTTCCATACTAATCGACTACGTACTGGCGAAGACAGCAGAAGTCCTGAATATGATGGTAGTTCATGAGGAAAGAATGAGGGAAAACCTGAAATTAAGCTACCTGTCAATGTCTGAAGCCGTAGTACTGATGCTGGTCAACAACGGTATCCCAAGGCTTGATGCGCATGAAATTGTCAGAAAAGCGTCAATTTCAACAGTAAACAGAGCTGATTTTGTCGCTGCCGTTGTGAATCACTCTTCAAATGACAGAATTTCGCATGATGAAGTGGAATCCTCTCTCGACCCAGCCAAGTTTCTTGGGGCCACAACCGAAATATGCTCGAGAACTATTGAAATTTCATCCTACGCAAGGAAAAAGCTTGAAGATTATGCCAAGAGGATGGCCTAGTTGGAACAGGATACTTCGCCGCGCAATATCAGAGACAAGATCCTCTCTTATCTCGCAGAGCAGGAGGATTCCATAGCTGGTCTCCTGAAGAGGCTCAAATCTGAAGGATTTACAGTTCATCGGCTCGTTCTTACCGGTTACCTTAACGACATGGTAGAGTCTGGCGAGTTAAAGGAGAGAATTCTGACTCCATCCCGTATTTTTTCCCTCCAGATTCCACCTTCAAGAGACATATATTTTATCACCGGAAAAGTATGCAGGGAGATTGATGAAAACAATGATGGTGACCTGGCCCTTTCTGTTCTGCATTTCCTGATGGACAGGCCAATTTTTTTCCGCGAGCTAGAAAGATGCTCTGTTTCGTTCCCGAAGAAGTTCAGGAAGGTAAACAGTGACCGTAGAACAGCTTTCATAAAGAGCCTAGCTTCCTGCGGTATAGTCGTGCCTGCAAATAATGATCTGATCGAGCCGGAAGGTTTCAACCAAGCTATGATATTGAGAGTTATGAGGGAAATCATCAACCAGACTGTTTCATTGAATGGAAAACTACAGGGAAAGAGTCGGGTTAGTCAAACAACTCTCGACTAATAATATTTATATTTGCCTCCTAAATTTGGCCTGGTAATGAATAGAATCAAGGGTGGGTCTTCCTATTCCGGGAAACTCTCGGTCGGTTGCAGCATGTGCGCCCGTGGCGAGAAAATGGTCCTCTTCATATCCGGGATATGCGACGCAAAGTGCTTTTATTGCCCACTCTCGGAGAACCGCAAGATGACTGACGTGATGTACGCAGATGAAATGCCCATCACAGATGTGAATGGTGCAATACTCGAGGCAGGACTTATTAAAGCCTCAGGGACAGGCATCACGGGCGGAGACCCGATGAAGTACTACCAGAGGACGTCTGATTATATACGCGCCCTGAAGGCTGAATTTGGCGATAACCATCATATTCACCTTTATACAATCAGCGGATCTGAGGCTGGAATTAGATCTGTAGCTAAAGCCGGTCTTGATGAGATCAGGTTCCATCCTCCTGAGGAAATCTGGACGATGATGGATAGGTCAGTGTTCAAGGACAGGATCAGATGGGCAAAGGATGAGGGCCTGGATACTGCAATAGAAGTCCCTAGCCTTCCAGGTCGGGAAATTGAGATGGAAAAGCTGATTGATTTTGCAAACAGGATGGAAGTAGATTACGTAAACCTGAACGAGCTGGAATTTTCTGAAACAAACTATTCGAGCCTTCTTGGTCACGGATATGGTGTTAGGGGGGAAACTGCTTCTGGAGCGAAGGGCAGCCGAGAGGCAGCAGTAGAAATGGTGAGAAGGTTCAGTGGCTATTCAGTGCACTATTGCTCAGCTTCATTCAAGGATGGTGTACAGCTAAGAAACAGGCTAAAGAGAAGAGCAAAGAGCATCGCTCGCTCCACTGATTTCATAACGAAGGACGGGACATTAATAAAGGGAATAATTGAATCTGAAGACAAGGATTCTGCTGTTGCGTTTCTCCTGAACGCGGGAGTTGCCAAAGACCATATTTTTGTCAACCAAAAGAAGAACC